>NZ_DDKU01000119.1:0-7023 GCF_002339775.1 Thalassolituus sp. UBA2590 | reverse complement strand
AGGTCCCCCTGATGTGGCGGGACAACGACACGATCAAGCAGGACCTGCTATGCCTTAAACGAGATGACGATCAAGGCGCACCTGAGGATGGCCAGAAGAAACAGTCGCGCTGGCAACTCACCCTGCACTTTGATCTGGAAACGCTCGGCCCGCTGGATATCGAACTGGACTTATGTCCCCCGGCGGTATCTGCGACCTTCTGGTCAGAAACCTCAGATACCTTGTCGGAAATTCAACAGGCATTGCGACCACTGCGAGAAACCCTGACCTTACTCGGAGCAGACGTGGGCGAGCTGCGAGCGCGCCATGGGCGGAAATTACCCGGCGAGCAGCCAGTTATTAGACATTCACTGGTGGATATTCACACATGACGATTCCTGAGCACCTGCTGAACGCAACCGAAGCCATTGCTCTGGCCTACGATGGCGAACACGCCCCTCACGTCAGTGCCAGCGGTGAATATGATCTTGCACAAGCTATCATTTCCGTCGCCATCGCGCACGAAGTCCCGGTGTATGAGAATGCAGAACTGGCCACCTGGCTGGGGCAACTTGAGGTCGGGGAAGAAATTCCTGAACAGCTCTATCAGGTGATCGCTGAGATCCTGGCCTTCGTTTATCGCTTAGAAGGCCGCCTTCCTGGTCAACCGAAAGGCAGCAAGTAAACCCGATCTGTTACCGAAGCACTGAGCCACCTCAGTGAATGCTCTCGGCCTGATGTTCGAGGGAAGCCAGCAACCAACCGATGTGTGTTTCGACAACGTCATCAGGAATCAGATCAACGCCTGAGAGCAGTTTAGGCAGGGCTTTGTAGTAATAAGTATCAATGAGTCCATGCAGGGACGAAACGAAAAACAGCGCCAGTTGTTTCTGTCGTGCCTCTGAGGCAGCAGAGATCGCCGGAACCGCGTCCGCCAGCATAGTTAACAGATGCGACTGCCATTCTTCGGCCAGACGATCCACCTGGAGTAGCACGTCACGATCGACAACTTCCGGGTCTGTCAGCGTCATTTTGGGTGGCTGGAACATCAGCTGATAGTAGCCCGGTGAGCGCTGCGCAAACTGAATCAGGTGCCCGGCAAAGTTATAGAGTGCCGAACGCGGGTCAAGATGCTGACTCATCTGCTCGTTAATATCCTGAAACGCCATTTCAAAACCGCGGCGACGGGTGAAAACGAACAGAGATTCTTTGTTAGGGAAGTAGTTATAGATGTTGCTTGCTGTCATCCCGAGTTGAGATGCCAGTTTTCGCATCGACAGATGATGAAAGCCAACCTCAGCCATCACGTGCGACGCGCTGTCCATAATTCGTTCGCGCTGCGCGGCAATTTCTTCCGGTGTAAACGGCTTTTTAGGCATAGCTGACCCCAAATGCTCCAATCATGTACGCATGTTTATTAGAATTTTTCGCTGCACTTCATGTACATAGTCAGGAAAGCGACTATAAAACGATCAATCATTGATAAAATCAAGGCCATTAGAGGCCTAACCTCAACAATCCCCCACACTTTAAGGGACTATCCTGTCCAGCACCAGACCAAACCCGCCAAATTCCTCATCAGGCTGTTGGCAGCATCCATCAGTAACCGACTAAGAGACGTTTGAATCTACCCGTGATTTGATTCAGGACAAGATGCCCGGCTGATCGCAAGCGTATTCTTCTGCTAATTCATCGTCACTTACTTCTTCAATACTTATTCAAATATTCAAAAAACAGGCCAGCACATGTCGCAACACCTTACCTGGGACCCACTGATGATCCAGCGTTATAACCGCGCCGGGCCGAGATACACCTCTTATCCTACAGCGGTGGAATTTACACCGGCGACATCTGATGCCTGTGAGCGCTCCGCGCTGGCTGCTGACTCTGATAAACCACTATCGCTCTACTTTCACATCCCTTTCTGCCGTCACGTCTGTTACTACTGCGGCTGCAACAAAATAGTGACAAAACACAGAGACCGCGCAGAAGCCTACCTGGCAGAGCTTTACCGTGAAATCGATCTGAAAGCGGCATTGGTTGACCGCTCACGTCCGGTTGAGCAACTGCACCTGGGGGGCGGCACGCCAACGTACCTGAGTGATGATCAGTTGCGACAACTGATGACATACGTTCGTCAGAGGTTCAGCCTTCAGGATAACGAGAGTTCAGATTTCTCGATTGAAATTGACCCTCGAGAGCTGGGCCCTGACACCCTGAAGACCCTACGGGACCTAGGCTTTAACCGCGTCAGCTTTGGTGTTCAGGATCTGAACGAGCGTGTGCAGATTGCTGTGAACCGTGTTCAGCCAGAGGAAATGATTGAGGCTGTGATGCGAGACGCGCGGGCGCTGGGGTTCAGGTCTATTAATATTGATCTTATCTATGGTTTACCTCACCAGACCCGATCAACCTTTGCCGAGACACTGGAGCGCATCATCGATATGCGCCCGGACAGACTCTCCATCTTTAATTACGCTCACCTGCCAGAGCGTTTTATGCCTCAGCGTCGCATTAACTCAGAGGACCTCCCGGATGCGCCTGAGAAGCTGGCCATCTTCGGTACGGCCATCACCAGGCTCGATCAAGCGGGCTATCAATACATAGGTATGGACCACTTCGCCCTACCGGACGATGAGCTGGCCATTGCTCAACAGAAAGGCAAGCTACACCGTAATTTCCAGGGCTACACCACTCATGGTAACTGTGACCTGATCGGCTTCGGCGTGTCTTCCATCAGTCAGATTGGCTCTTCTTTTTTCCAGAACCAGACGGACCTGGGCAACTGGGGCGAGCAACTCAACAAGGGGCTGCTTCCAACGATGCGGCAAGTTTCATCAACCACAGACGACCTGATCAGAAAGACAGTCATTATGAGCCTGCTCTGTCATCTGACGGTTAAGTTCGATGATCTGAATACACTCTTTGCCATCGACAGCCGCTCCTATCTGAGTCGCTCGACAGAACAATTGCGTGAAATGGAAAAGGATGGACTGGTGACGGTTACGAGTGAAGCCATCAGTGTTACCAATGCCGGACGCCTGATGGTCCGTCAGGTATGTATGGCGTTTGATGCATACCGGGATGAGAACGAAACTCGGCGGTTTTCTAAGGCCATCTGAATCGCTTTATCGCCCTGCCAGAGCTATGTATCGAACGATGTATCGAGCGATGTGGCACCAGACCTACTCTGGCTGCCACAAACGCCAGTGGTGATCGACGTACTCAAGGTAAAGGGTCGCTTCAAAGGGCTTTTCTTCGGACTCCATAGCGCGCCTGAGAGGTCTTGCACGCCTGAAGACCGGCTCGCTGATCCAGCCTGCCAGACCGTCGACAAACCACCGGATATTTACTTCAACAAACCAGCGAGCATCACGCTCGATCGGATCCGTCATCGTCACCAGCGACTTTATACGCCGTGTACCGTATGACACCCCAGCACCTGCGTCATCTAACCAGTAGTAACGCCAGCCAACGACCACACGCTTGCGCCCCTTTTCTATCTCTTCGGTGGATATGCGCCTCTCCCGCCCAATCAACGCCATCTCAAAGAGTTCAGCCAGCTGACTGGCCTCAGCGCTGCGATCTGACTGCGATAGAGTCAATGGCAGGGACGCTGGTTTCCAGTATAAAGTTTCACCTGCATAATCACGATTGAGCACCTCAATCGCTGCTTCCGGACTGATATAAGGGACGGCGTGTGAAGACGCACAGAAAAACAATAAAAATATCTGTAACAAAGGTTTCATAATTACCTCCATGCACTTAGGATAGCCGCTTTCTGACAGGCCACACGAGAGGTAAGGTTCTGCACGGAAATGTCATCCGTTTGTCACAGAACTGTTATAAATTCCGGCGTGAAAAAAGAAACAGGAAAACACATGGCACAGTCTAATGCCCAACTGAGAGCCACTGAACCAGCAACCGGCATGGTGGCACGCATTACTTCAGATCCGCGTGAGATTCGTCAGGCGCTTGAGCTGCGATACCGTGTTTTTGCCGAAGACATGGGTGCAGACGTTCAGGGCGCAGACATGGGCATCGATAAAGATCGCTTCGATGACATCTGCATGCACCTGATCGTAAAGGACAACGAGACGGATACCATTGTGGCCTACAGCCGTATCCTGACCAATGACCTGGCAGCACGCGCCGGCGGCTTCTATTCGTCTACCGAGTTTGATCTGAGTCAAGTCCTGAAGCCGGGCAAGACGTACATGGAAATCGGTCGTACCTGTGTTGATCCCGATTTCCGCACCGGGGCCGCCATTGGCTACCTCTGGGGATTCCTCGCCGAGTACATGGAAGTCAATCGCATCGACTATCTGATGGGGTGTTGTTCAATTCCTGTATCTGGTGGTTTCGAGCAGGCCAACGCCATCATGGATCATCTGCGTGAAAAACATATGACCCCTGATAACCTGCGCGCTGTGCCAAAAATTCCGGTACCTGCGACCAGCACCGAACTCGACGGGAAGTCTCTGGTGCCGTCATTGCTGAAGGCCTACCTGAGAATTGGCGTAAAAATCTGTGGTGAACCGTACCTGGATGCAGACTTCGGAGTCGCCGACGCTATGATTCTGCTGCGCCGGGAAGATATGAACTACCGCTTCCTCAGCCGCATTCTGCGCGGCTGAAGAATCAGACAGTGGGGCTAATTGCCCCCTGTCTTTCAATTGGTCATTAACGACCGGATAGAGGCGAGATCAACCGTTTCGCTGTAACGATTCCGTCCACCCGCTTTAGCGGCATACAAGGCTTCATCTGCCGCCTCAATTAACGCATCCATACTGTCTGACGAAGACGGCTCCGCCCAGGCTAATCCCATACTTACCGTTAGGATGTCGCTCGTATCTGACGCTTCGTGAGGCATTGCTGCTTCGGTCAGCGACGACCGGATTCGGTCCGCAACGACCTTCATGCCGTCAAAATGAATGGATGGCAGAACCACAGCGAATTCTTCACCGCCAAAACGGGCGACCAGATCCCGCGGGCGCTGCACCTGCTCTTTCAGCGTCGCTGCTACTTTCTGCAGACAGTGATCGCCCTCAAGGTGACCATAGTGGTCGTTGAACGCTTTGAAATGATCGATATCCACCATGATCAGGCCAATATTGCCGCCCTCACGCTTCGCTCTCAGCCATTCAGCTTTCAGAAAATCATCGAAATAGCGACGGTTTGCGATACCGGTCAGGCCATCAGTAACAGACAATGATTCCAGTCGCTGCATTTCTTTGCGCGTTGCCAGCAGCTGATCAATCCGGATACGACACAGTTGAGAATTAAGCGGCTTACGCAGATACGCATCGGCACCTGCACCCAGTGAAGAAATTTCCACATTGTCATCATCAGGGCCCATCACAATCAGACCGATCTGACGGGTTTCAGGGTCCTGCTTCCAGTAATGGCAGAAACGCGACAATTGCTGTCCGGTAAAATTCTGATCTACAACTAACAGGTCTGGCTTGCGGTCTGGTTGATCGATCCAGTAATCCAGTTGCTCCTGATTCATCGCGCTTACCAGCGATACTTGCTTACCCAGCGCTTCACCAAGCTGAGCCTGCACAGACAAAGTTTCGTCTGCAATCAAAATAATGGGTTCTGTTGCCATAAATCCGGTGCCCCGACCGTTGTCCAAGTTGGGCTGGCCTGAGTCGCAAAACCGTTCACTGTCTGCGCTGATGACTCTCAAACCTGCCTTGAATATTATCGGCCAGCATATCGTATTCTTGCGGCTTGTTAATAAAATTTAACGATTAATTACTGGACGTCAGTTTAATTAAAAGTTAAGCGCTTTTTTTCGTCAGTTTATTGTCAACCCTTACCCGATTTGTCCTATTTCAAGCAATCCCTATGGCTGGCAAAAAGCCATTGTTACCGGCATCTTCAACCCCTGTAGAGGAACCTGATAAACTAAGTTCATGTTTTCAACAGGAGTTTCTCCCTATGTTCGTACGTACGATCTGCCTGTCTGGCCTCGCAATGGCGGCTTTTCTCTTTTCCGGTTGCAGTAATCAACTGGACGTCGCGACAGACTTCACCGTTGATAAAACGATCAGCAAAGAGAAACTCCCGGACTTTTCCTCCTACACCAATGTCAAAGAGAAGAAACAGGCCTTTTTCTCCTTTATCGAACGCCTGGCCGATGAGGCAAATAGGGAGATCATGGCCGAGCGTTCGGCCTTGCTCGCTATCAAGGAGTATGGGAAGTACGACGAGCTGGATGACGACGCGAACGAGTTTCTTCAAACGCTGGCCTCAAAGTACCGGCTCGAAGACGTGAAAGAAACCAGCAAGCTGGTAGAACGCCTGTTAGTGCGTGTAGCTCCGGTTCCGCCAAGCCTGGCCATGGCACAGGCGGCCAACGAATCAGCCTGGGGAACCTCAAGGTTTGCAGTGAAAGGTAACAATCTGTTTGGTCAGTGGTGCTTCAGCAAGGGCTGCGGTATTGTGCCTGAGCAGCGAGCTGGCGACGCATTCCACGAGGTAGCCTCTTTCAAGAGCCCCTACGCCAGCGTACGCAGCTACATGTTGAACATTAACCGCCATGACGCGTACCGCGAATTACGCCGTATCCGCTCAGAAGCAATGAAAAACAAAGGCTTTGCCAGCGGCACTGTGGTCGCCGGTGGGCTCGAAAGTTATTCCGAGCGAGGCCATGAATATATAGATGAAGTGCGCAGCATGATCAGATTCAACAAACTGGGAAAGTACGATCAGCCGGAAACCTCTGATTCATGACAGAGTCACATATCGAGGTCACGCTCATACGTCATCACTGGCTTCCTCTGAAGCGACGCAGTATCTCAGGCACCGTAACCTGGCTTTCTACCGACGGCATGACCGTCATCAGCCAGGGACAAATGCCCATCGGCGCCCGGGTCAACCTGACGATTTCCGCTGCAGAACATGAATTAAAGAATATCCCGGCTCAGATCGTTCGCGCAGAACCCGGGACACAGGGCAGCCGTTACAGCCTCCGCTTCCATAAAGAGCGGCTTTTAAGGCACGACGGCGATATCACCTTGAGATTACTGGGGTACC
>NZ_DDKU01000052.1:0-80246 GCF_002339775.1 Thalassolituus sp. UBA2590 | reverse complement strand
CCGGTGCCTGCGTAGACCACTGTCCCCGCCGCTGCTGCCAAAATAGATTCCCCCATCGACCCGGCAAGATCAATCCCCTTGTTGACGGGCTTTCTGGTCGAAAATCGACCAATCATTTTGCCATCAGAGGGCCACTGCCACCCTGAAACCGGCCCGGTCGGCACCGGTTTTGGCGATATATGACCATTTTTAGGTTTCGCTACTTTCGGCTGTACCGCTGTAGGCGGTGAATTTGACGGGTTTCTGACAGTGACACGCGGCGCGCGGGCGGCTTCTGCGGCGGTATAGTCGATGTCAATTTTCTGTCCAGGGTAAATCGTGTGTGGGGAAGAAATGGAGTTAGCGTTCGCCAACTCGCGATAGTCCAGTCCATAGCGCCATGCAATGGAATATAACGTCTCACCTTCGCGAACGAGATGAAAACCCGACGCCGTTTTGTCTCTGCCGAATTTTTGATCAACTGAGACGAAGCCACCGCCAGATGTACAAGCAGTAACTATCGTTGAGGTTATGACTAATATGACAAGCCGGGCAGTTTTCATAGGTTCTGACAAGTTTACGACTTTTTGACACCCGATAGTGACGGCTTTCCGCCCATGTAACGGTTTGCAACCTTTGCAACTCAGGTGAATAAAAAACGTATTTTTTAATTCCAAAGTATTCTAAAAAATATCAGGATTTTTTTATCCGTAGCCACTGTATACAGGATTTCAAACCTGCTTTTCAAAGAAAAGAAGTGACTAAACAGACGTTCATTTTATTTTTCCGCTGAATTCCCATTTCCGAAGCGTTCAAGTCCGATAACAAGAATGGCCCCTGAGAACATCAAAAAAATTGAAATCACAACCATTTCATCAAATACGGGCAGTGCCATCTGCTGTACGAATGGCACTTCTTCTCCTTTGCTGTTGATGCGTGTCGACAGCGTTTCTTTCCATGGCCAGACTTTTACTAATGATCCGACCATAAAACCCGTCAGAAGTGCGAGTACTACGGATGCATAGTGATGCAGAAGCCAGCTCAGAAGACGAGAAAACAGCAGCAACCCAAGGCCTGCACCTGCGGCGAAGGTCACCAGCACCGGCAGATCGAATCCCTTGATTGCCGCAATAACCGGCGTATACAAGCCCATCAGCAGCAGAATGAAACTGCCAGAGATACCGGGAAGAATCATGGCACAGATAGCTATGCTGCCAGCGGCGAAGATAATTGGTAGCGTCACGGCAGTTTCGGTAGGTGATGCGAGACTGATAAAGGCGGCAATTGCAGCCCCTACCACCAGCATTGCGATTTCTTTTAACCGCCATTGGGGTATCGTACGGCCGATATGTACGCATGAGGCGATAATTAAACCGAAGAAAAATGACCACAGCAGAACCGGATGAGTCATGAGCAGGTGATGAATTACTTTGGCCAGACTGATGATGGCCGTCAGAATGCCTGCGCCTAATGCCAGCAGAAAGGTTCCATCGATATGAGTCCAGGCTGATTTGAAGCCCTCGGCTCTGAGCTTCCTTAAAGCCTCCAGGTTGACGCTGGAAATGGCATCCAATAAGCGGGTATAGATACCGGTGATAAATGCGATAGTGCCACCCGACACACCAGGGACAACATCCGCCGCCCCCATTGCCATACCCTTAAGAAAAATTTTCAGATGCTCCATTGTATCTCCGTTGGTGCGCAGCCCCTGCGCAAATGTCGTTGTTGTAAATCGTGTATTCGATTGAGTGACAGATAAAGAAAAGGACGCCGTAGCGCCCTCTGATTAATTCTGAACTCCGGGTAGAAAGGGCACAAAACGCACCGTTTCCAGAGTTTTTCGTGCGAAGTGATCACCGCGTCGGGTGATCAGCACCAGCTTCTGCTCTTTGCCACCGACCGGGATGACCATACGTCCACCATCAGCGAGCTGTGCCAGTAATGATTCAGGCACCTCTTCCGGCGCAGCAGCAGCAAGAATACCATCGTAAGGCCCATGCTCTGGCCACCCCCAGGTGCCATCAGATAAGGCAAGGTGCACATTGTCGTAGCCCAGGCTTTGCAGACGCTCAACGGCCCGATTGTGCAGTGGTTCGATACGTTCGACACTATATAATGTTCTGACAAGCGGACTGAGTACCGCGGTCTGATAACCAGAGCCAGTACCGATTTCCAGTACCCGTTCCAGCGGCCCGTTCGCCAGTAGAGTTTCTGTCATGCGTGCAACGGTATAAGGCTGGCTGATGGTCTGGCCGTTGCCGATGGGCAAAGCAGTATCTTCATACGCGCGGTGCGCGAGCGCTTCGTCGACGAAAAGGTGTCTTGGAGTTGTGGCAATGACATTCAGCACTTCTTCGTTTCTGATGCCAGCTTCCTGTAAACGCTGCACCAGACGGTTGCGGGTGCGTTGCGAGGTCATTCCAATGCCAGATAAGTAGTGTTCGTTCACCTTGCTTCCTGCACTCTCACTTCTCAAAATATTCCGACATCGGAACCAACATGCTATGTAGCGTCATATCGATCTGAATCGGGGTGATCGAGACCCGCCCCTGCTCAATCGCATAAAAATCAGTACCCGGCCCGGCATCAGCAACGTCGCCCGCCGCCGAGATCCAGAATAATTCTTTGCCACGAGGGTTGGTTGTTTTAACCGGATTATCCGCTTTATTTCGGTGCCCCAGACGAGTCACCTCAACACCGGTAATGTCCTCGTAGGGTAGATCCGGAACGTTCACATTAATCACGGCGTTGCGCGGCAAGGCCAGAGATTCAAATTGCGGCAGAATATCGATCAGTACCCGGCCAGCTGTTTCAAAGTGGGTCTTTCCACATAAAGAAACCGCTATGGGTGTGCGCTTCAGAAAACGCCCTTCGGTGGCAGCGGCAACGGTACCACTATAGAGAACGTCGTCCCCCAGATTGGCGCCGCTGTTGATGCCTGCAATCACCCGTTCGCACGTGTCCGCATGAAATTCGTTGAGAGCCAGGTGCACCGCATCGGTCGGGGTGCCATCAACACTATGAAAACCGTTCTCATGGTGAATGACCTGCAGGGGCCGGTCGAGCGTCAGAGAGTTACTTGCGCCACTACGGTCACGGTCTGGCGCACTGACGCGAATATCGTAGCCCGCCGCAGACAACGTCCTGGCCAGCATCTTCAAGCCGGGCGCATGAACACCGTCATCATTGGAAAGCAGCAGAGTCATCAGGGTACATACCTTTCAGGTTCAGTTGTTTCTATGCATTCACGAATAAGTGATGTCGCATAATAACCGGCAGGCAGTGAAAATGTGAGTAGTAAATGCGACTCTTCTGGCCAGCTCCAGGTCATATTACCGGGCATTGCTGCCAACGCACGGCGATCCTGATTCAGACCAGAGAATTCAAGCCCCTCACAGAGTTCAGGATGTTGTGCAGCAATCTCCGATTCAAGCGCCAGAGCGTCATCGGTAGTTGTCAGCCGCCCTCGTCCCCACATAGGTCCTGTTGCGACACCTTCATCCGTCAGGATATCGCCAGTCAGGCTCTGCCCCCACAACCCAGAACGTATTCTGGCGGCGAGAACTTCGTTAAACAGGAAAGACCGGACCGAAGACAGATAGATGCCTTTCTTCTTTTTATTACGCACGCGAATTTCACGCTTCAGCATCGCCATGCCATTTGCCACGTTGTCCCCTGCCAGACCAAACCTCTGGGGGCCAAAATAGTTCGGGACGCCATACTGTTGAACCAACGACAGATTACGCTCGATGGCAGTACGGTCTCCTTTGACTTCACGTAAAAGTATCTGAAAACGATTACCGAGCAGGTCTCCAGGGCGCAGCTTTTTTATATGCCGAGCCTGACTTATTACACGAAACTCAGGGTGTTCGAGTGCTATAAAGTCTGGCGCCTCTGTTTTAGGCATCCACACAGTGAACCACTGACGCGTTTCTGCGTATCGGTCTTTCAGGCCTGCATAACCCACATCCAGCTCGCGAACACCGGCGAATTCAGCAATCTGAGCGGCCACAAACTGCGTATTCGCCCCATCTTTGGCGACATCAAGCCAGACATGCTCTCCTTCGCCCGACGGCAACCCAAGAGGAATCTCTGTGACCACAAAGTCACTGTTCTCCTGCTTTAATACGGCCGTAGCTCCTGTCGCTTCGTACGCGGATGGCCACTCCGGTAATACTGAATAATCCTGCATTATTGCGTCTCACTATTCAGCAACAGAGCTACCGCGTGAACGGCAATACCCTCTTTACGACCGACATAACCGAGCTTTTCAGTTGTGGTGGCCTTCACATTGACGTCGTCGATTCTGACCTGAAGATCTGCAGCGATTACGGCGCGCATATCAGCGATATGAGGGGCCATCTTTGGTGCTTGCGCGATGATGGTGACATCAACATTACCCACGCGATAACCTTTGTCAGCCACCAGAGAAACAACATGACGCAGCAGCATGCGACTGTCAGCGCCCTTCCATTGTTCATCCGTATCCGGGAAGTGTTGGCCGATATCCCCCAGTGCCGCCGCGCCCAGCAGCGCATCAGCCAATGCATGTAATGCAACATCACCATCGGAGTGCGCTTTAAGGCCGTGCGAGTGAGGAATTTTCATACCTCCAAGCGTAATAAAATCGCCTTCATCAAAAGCGTGTACGTCAAAACCGTGTCCGATGCGCATGGCCTGTTCCTGAATTAGTTGCTCATTAATGTTGCGATAAAAAAAGTTCTGCCAGTGCCAGATCTTCCGGCCTGGTAACTTTGATATTGTCTGCCCGGCCCGAGACTAAGCGCGGACGGCCACCAGCATATTCGATTGCAGACGCCTCATCTGTCACTTCAAAACCGTCCGCTAGTGCTCGCTCGAGTGCAGTTCTTAACTCACCCAGACGAAACACTTGTGGGGTAAGCGCGTGCCAGAGCTGGTCACGCTCTACCGTATGATCAATCACCACCGAGCCATCTGCCTGAAGTGTGCCCCGTTTCATGGTATCTCGCGTTGGCGACGCCAGAATGGCCCCGCTGTCACCAAGCCCATCAAACAGAAGATCAAGATCACTGTGTCGTAGACAGGGGCGGGCAATATCATGCACGGCTACCCAGTCAGTGTCCGAAGCTATCCCCTCAAGTGCGCATAAACCGTTAAGTACCGAGTGACAACGCTCGCTACCGCCTTCCGCCCTGATCACATCAGAATGGCTGGCAAATTGACTGTCTGGCCAATAGGGGTCGTCCTCAGAAAGCACGACCACTGCCTTTTCAATAGAAGGGTAAGAAAGTACACACTCAAGGGTATGATCGAGAAGGAAGCGGCCTTTCAGAGGAAGGTACTGTTTTGGCCGGTCGGCCTGCATGCGGCTGCCTACACCAGCAGCCGGGAGCACTGCCCAGATAGAGTCGCTCATGAATCGGGTTCTGCAAATAAGATAAAGGTCTCGCCATCTTTAACCAGCCCCAGTTCCTCGCGGGCAGTCTCTTCCAGCAAGGCATCGCCGGTGCGTAGATCCATCACCTGATTCAACAAGGCATGATTCTCTGAAGACTGTTTATTGTTGGATGTCTGCAACTGATCTATCTGACGCTCAAGCGCGCGATTAGCAATCACGCCGCTGTCATCGAACCACAGGCGGTACTGCAGCACGATCAGCAGAAAAATGCCTACCGCAGTCCAGAAATGTGTAGCTCGGAATGCCATGTACAAGGTGCTCCAGGTCGGAGAAGACCAGACGTTAAGAATGGCCACATAGTAAACCAGCGGGACAGCTTGACCAAACCGAACAATAAAAAAAGCGGGCCTGAGCCCGCTCTCCATCGAAACACAGTTAACCTGTACTCAATCAAATCACTCCACGCCTGATCCGCGCTTATCATTTAGCAGCAGCGCATCCAGTCCGGAACTATCACCAATCGCGATCGCAGTTTTCACGTCACCGGCCGCAAATGGCAATGAATCAAGACCTGAAATAGCGGGGCTGGTGGTATCATCGGCGGCGATGTCTACCGTATAGGTGGCTGGTGACAGAGCGACGTACCCAGTGTCCTGACCTTGTTCAACATCCGCAAACGTTGGTGATTGCGGTTGAGTCATACCGTTTTCATAGACAAAAATATCCACAGGGTCGGCAGCGGTTGCAGAGGAGGCATGAACCAGACGAACGTAACCATTCGAGGCATCTTCCGCTGCACGGGTATCGGTAAGTACTATCAGCTGCGCATCCGTTACTGCTCCGGAGTCTCCCGATGCGATGACTGTGTAAGACTCACCGCGCTCCAGAGTCAGATCTCCGCTCAGGTTCGCCAAAGCATTACCAAGCCCCTGATCATCTGCAGCAATAGCAACACTGACCGTACCCGGATCGAGCACCGTATATCCATTTACTGATTGGTAAGTAAACCCATCAATGAATAACTCGCCATTAGCGAAAACATCAACATCAATGTCGTCAACGGCATGAACGACCCGCAGCTCTGCGCTATTGTCCAACACCGTGGTTGCACCAGAGTCAGACCAAGCAATTAAGGACACAGGTGAACGGCCTTTGATGCTGTTAACAGCTACAAGCGCGATATCCCCTGCGACATTAAGCTCTCCAGATGCGTAAACCAGCTCTTCGGATTCATCTCCACCAATGAAGACCTCGTAATCTCCTGCCGCGACGGCTTCAAGCGTTGCGTTCGCTTCGAACGGTACCCCATCCAAGGCCGGTGTATCCGCACTAGTATCCGGATCGTCTCCCGGTGCAGTCACAAAAATATCGACATCATCAGCAACCGTCGCGGCGTGGACGACGGTTACGTCAGCATCCCCGTCTGTGTATGTTGCGGTGTCATCGATAACCTTGAGATCAAGCTCGGCCACATCATTGATGGCGATTACTGAGTAGTAACCGTTATCCATGAGATCAACCTCTGTACTGAACGCTACGGTTTCAGTGCCAGCGACCAGAATTTCTACTGTTGTCAGGCCATCCTCAATCTCAAGGTAGCCGGTACCCTGCTGAAAACTGACGTCGCGCAGGACAACATCGCCATTGAGCGCAACATCCACGTTGGGAGCATCCGCCGATGCATGTAAAACCCGAAGGTAGGCCTGATCATCGTTACTGTCATCGCCACCACAGGCGGCCAGCGCGGCCGCAATTGTGGTCAGTGCCAGAGGCTTAATGTAATTCATAGTCTCTCCTGATTAGGTTAGCTTGCCATATACAAGGTATATACAATATATGTACACACAAATTAACAAAGATAGCCCCAGAGTGCCTGAACTGACAATTGATTACATTTCTGGAAAGAAATTCGACAAAGTGGTACTTATCGAGCCAGCAGCCCAGAGAAGACCTCTAGAGACAGGTATGCGACCCGAGTTAGGGGGAGGATCAGCAGAAAAACTAAAGCAGATAGCAGAGGCCATCTGCATCAGAAAACAGGATTAGTGAGAGGAGACCCTCTCTCCATTGTAGTATCGGGAGTGAGCATCCCGGGCGTCGCTTCTGACCTCACCTAAGACTTCATAAACGACTTCGAAGGTATTGAGATCGACACCTTCGACTTCTTGGATCGTACTGTCAGGGAGATAGAAAATACGATGATGATCACGATAATAGCCCCCGTCGATTCGTTGGAAGCTCGAAGCATCAGCAGTGGTATCTGTTACTTCAGTACACTCATAAAACCGGTAGTTATCATGCGCTAACCAGCTATTCAGTGGAGTGAACGACTGAGCATCTGCACCTTCAACAATGTTGCCTGCATAATAAATTTTCTCACTGCAGCGAGCCCAATACTTTTCAATATCTTCAAAAAACTCGAGATGACTTAAACTACACCCACGTAACACCGTGTTCCCGTAGATGACCGTTTCACCGCTAGCGACATAGTCACGACTCCTGCTGAGATCATTCAAAGCTTCAAGAGGTCCGCCAGGAGCTCCCTCGACAACCTCTCCACGGTAATACGTGTGTTCATTATCCCAGGCGTGGTACGCAAAGAAGTAACTCAGGTCGCCCTTGAACGTATCAAACGACTTAGCGTCAGCTTCAACTATGGGTTTGGCATTAAAATATGCGGTGCTCTTGGCTACCGAGTAGCCCTCGTTCCGAATCCCTTGAAGAAGATTAGAAATGCTGCGGAACATGCCTGCGTTAAAGATGATAAACAGCACCAGACAGCCAATCAGAAAATAACCACTGGCCAGCCCCCAAAAAGACTTTCCAGCGAGACTCAGCAAACCAAACATCCAGATTGGATACGACATATAGACCAGAAGCTGAATCATCCAGTCCAGACGGTTAGAAGCACCCGGACCACCCATGCCCATGATAGATACGATCCAAACCATGGGCCAGAGCATGAGCGCAAAGGTAACAAGGATATTTCCTAACAGACCCATAACTTACCAGCCCCACTCACTGGATGAGCTAGCGGGTATGTCCTCTGCAACAGCATTACCTTCGCTATCAATTTCTTTTTCTTCACGCTTCGAAGGGTAGAAACCAAGTGGTGGCAGTTCAGACTCAGGGACGCCTTCGGTTGGAATGATTTGAATACGTGAGAGGTAGTCAATAAAGACAGGTTTCAGGTGAGCTTTGAGATCTTTTGGCGGATAAGTTTTTCTTTGCCAGAATGAAGCCGTATCAAAAACAATAATCAAAGCGAGGTGCTCTGTGAGCTCAGTCATCAATGCATTATTAACCGAAAAATCACCAAACTCGCATAAGCTCCATAAGCGCTCTTCTGCACGAAAAATTAGCACATCATTGTGATCTTTGGGCACCGTATAATTTGGCCACTCTTCTGGCTTGTGTGCCGGTCGATTGTGCAGTCGAATTGTATTCTCGACCAAGTCTTTTTCTGATCGCCAGTGGCTGCTGTGCATCGATAGTTCTGTCTTAGGCCAGATCTGAATATTTACAGAAGCTACCCAACCAGGGAACTGTACACGCATATCTCTATTAATAACGTAAAAGCTGCCACTAAAAGGATTAATTTCACCAGTTTCATTAGGATTATTAATAACTCCACCTTCGATATCATGAAACTGGTAATCTAGGCGTCTGTCGCAGCGAGCACCATCGTTACACGAAACAAGAACTCGATAGCTATCCACTTGAAAGCAATACTGTGCTCGTAGCTCAGGAATAGACACCGCAGGATAAAGGTGCTCAGAAGTCATCAGGCAATTACCCTAAGCTGGGAAGTTGAGCTTTAGAACCCATTCCCTTCCACAAGTCGAAAAAACTGTTGATACTATCCTTTGCTACCAAGTCAGAGTAATTTTGACAGGTCGACATTGCATCCTGACTAAGGGATGCAGGATCGAAATTCTGATGCAACTGCGAAACATTGCTGATGTCACCAGATTCTAAGTTTGCTGTCGCACCGCAGTCATCTGCCAACTTTTTAATAAAAGAAAAAGGCGAATAAGGGGAAACCAGAGAAAATTTGAATTTCTCTAAGGAGACATTTTTACTTTTAACTAAGGCCAGAGCACTTTCCAATAATTTCGAAGCGTCGTTATAGCAATAAACGGTATAGCTTTCATAATGACGACCGCTCCACTCCCCCAAGGAGGCTGTATTTACGAGAACATCAGCCAGGTCCGACGGGCTGACAACTCGGTGCCTGGCTTCAGGCGTTGCATAGTCGTTTCCATCGTTTGATATCGTTAATGGGCAATGGTAGAGGTTAAAATCGGTTTTATCACTTTCCTGAGCACTGGCCTTTAACATCTCCTTTGAAAGATCACTTAGTTCGATAAGCCCTCCCTCATCGACCACGGAGCCTAGCCTTAATACCTTTGCTGTCAGCTCTTGCGAAGTTACTTTCTCATCGCTCCATTTAAGCCCATTAGCCCTCATATGAAACAGGCCAACGTCCACCTTCCTACCATTGGAAGATATGCTATGAATATTATGAACATAGACACCAGGGCCCTTGTCAGCTCCTGCGCTTCCTGCCTGTAAAACCCGATAGAAGACACGAACGCAACGATCACCGACATCTCCGATATCCATATAGAACTCGGCAGCATCACCAATTGCCTGTCCAGACTTTGTGCCAGTAGCTTCAGAGGACAATTTGCTTTGAATATCGTTAGCTATTTTTTTCCCGGCGGCATTGGTTGGATCAACACATTCGGTAAAAACAGGTACCAGAGAGGGGTCAATGTATATCTTTCGGCCATCTCTATTAGGCAAGTAGACCAAGTATTCATTAAGCGGTGTCGCGGCCATCGAGCTTCCTTTGCAATGCAGTTCCTTTATTGGCCGACAGGATAAACGATTGGCCTGTTAAATCAATCAATACAGGCCAGACCTGAGACTTACTTCCGGGGTGGTATTGCGTAACTGCCTACCGCATGTGCGACGGGTTCCTGATCCCCTTCGGAGTAAATAGAAACCTCTCCCACCACTAAGGCCTTGCCGACTTTCATCAGAGTACATTCTGCGATGATGTCGCGGTCTGAAGCCGGTTTCCGCAAGAAGTTAAAGTTCAGGCTCGTTGTAACCGCCATCGCAACCAAGCCCAGCTCGGCCAGTATGGCGACGTACAAAGCGGCATCGGCAACCTCCATTAATACTGGCCCCGATACCGTGCCTCCCGGCCTGAGATGTGCTTCGGTGATACGCTTTCGAATCGTGGCCGAGCGGCTGCCCAATGCTTCGATCATAAAATCCGCTTGCGGAAATTCTGTTGCAAAGAAATGCTCCAGCTCTGCCTTGCTCGCCATATATCTACCTCTCAGAACACTTTGTACCAGCATTCTTCTATGACTGGTGCCAGTTACATCATAGCTTTAGGATAGAAGGTATTGAAACCGGGAAGGCACGACCATGAGCATACTTCTGAAAGGTAAAACGAAAGATCTTGACGGCTTCAGTGTTACTCGCATCCTGCCGCATGCAGAGAAGCGTATGGTCGGCCCCTTCGTATTTCTGGATCACATGGGGCCTGCGCACTTTGCCGCAGGTGAGGGCATCGACGTAAGACCTCACCCACACATCGGGCTGGCGACGCTGACCTATCTTACAGAAGGCTCGATACTTCACCGGGATAGTCTCGGCAACAACATGGAGATTCTACCGGGTGACGTAAACTGGATGACCGCTGGCCGGGGCATCGTGCACTCCGAACGTGAAACTCACGAAACGAAAGCCAGCGACCATGCGCTCAATGGGCTTCAGTGCTGGGTGGCGCTGCCAGAGAAGTTTGCGGAGATTGAACCCGCTTTCACTCACCACAAAAAATGCCAGCTACCTCAGTTTAATAAAGAAGGTGTCTTTGCCAAGCTGATCGCTGGGGATGCCATGGGCATGACCTCGCCGATCCGCACATACTCCCCTATGTTCTTTCTGGATGTCATTTTTAGCGCCGATAGCAGTTTCAAGCGCCCGAATCCGGATCGGGAATGCGCATTGTATGTCATCGAGGGGGAGGTGCTGGTCGGCTCAGAACGCTACCAACAAGGAGACTTTGTTCTCCTGTCTCCAGACGAATCTGTCTCGAGTAACGCCTACGCCCGGACCATATTCTTAGGTGGCGAGCAATGGTCTCAACATCCACACATGTACTGGAATTTCGTGTCGTTCAGCAAAGAACGGATTGAACAGGCTAAACAAGACTGGCAGGAGCAGCGTTTCCCGGATATTCCCGGAGACAACCAGGAATTTACGCCACTGCCCTGACAAGAGGCAGGAAGGAAGTAAGAAGGATCAGGCGCTCTGCTCCCGCTCAGAGCGCAGCTTGTCTCTCACACCCATGAGCACTTTGCCGAAGTTGTTCTTTCCTCGCATATCACGGCCACTGCCCCAGAAATAATCGTAACCACTCAGCTCCGCGATTCGCAGCTCGCCCGTTTCTAACAGTTGTTCGGCAATATCACGATGAGTGCGGCACTTAATGTAGGTGCCACGGGTCATAACTACCGTGCTGGTCTTCTTCCAATCCTTGCGACGCTTTGGCTTACGGCTCTTACCTAGTTTCGCTGCCTCCTCGGCAGTCTTCGCCTGACGGATTTTCTCGCGGTGAGCCTCGTCTTCGAACTTCATTGCCTGATAATAGTGCTCAACACTCGGCCATTCTGCGCCATCCAGCTCAAAGGCAAATAAGGCATACGACGACAGCGGCTGCTGAGTATCACTACGGTTTAACGTGAAAAGTTCTTCGTTTTTATGTTCAAACAACATCAGGCGGTCCAGCTACAGGCTTTCGCTCAATTTACCAGACAATTCTTTGGCGTACATCAAAGCTCTGTCTGCTTTATGTGCTTTCCGGCCTCGTTACTTGGTCAAACAAGACGCCTTGAACTAGTATTAATCCACCTGAATAACAGACGCCACTATGACTACGGATTCAAATACATTGAAGGAACCTGGCCTGCTCACGATTTCTAACCCCATGGACTGGAAAGCCATTGACCGTTTTATCCTTCTCGCCTGCCTGGTGCTTCTCGCGCCACTGTCTTTTGGTGTCAGTATGTGGGCAACCAATATCCTGGCCCCTGAGTGGTTGAACCAGACGTTGGTGACCATGCTCAGCATTCTGTACGTAATGCATATCGCGGTGATGGGAAGTTTCATACTTACCGCTATGAAACTAAGAAATTATACGCATGACTGGCCCCTATTTGAGAATGCCATCATCAGTAGCTTTCTGGTTACCGTGATGACCACGGGATACCTGACGGGCACTCACTTGTCTGAGGCCCTCCTGATTATATTTCTCGGTGTCATCATTACCTGCACACTCGCCGATGTGAATAAAGTCAAGTTTTGCTTCTGGATCGTCGTTCCCATTCTTATCCTGATGTCGGCGCTCGATTACAGCGAAGTCGTTCCTTATGCCATGCTACTTGAGCGATCACCTTACTCAGAGGATGGTCGCCCTCTTGAAGGCTGGATGATGGTAAGGATGACCGTCGCCGTCATCCTTGCACCGCTTACCTATCTCTGCATTCTGGCCATGAAGCGCTGGACCGAACGTGAAAGCCTGTATCTGGAAATGTCGACAATCGACGGCCTGACCCGACTCTCAAACCGCAACTCTCTTATCAGCAGAGGACAGGAAGAAATCCGCCGTGCCCGGGCTTCAGACGCCATGCCCCCGCTGTCCTGCATCATGATAGATCTCGACCACTTCAAGCAGATCAATGACACCTGGGGGCACCACGCGGGTGACGAGGTACTGATCGCCGCATCAAAAGTCATGATGGACAGCGCCCGCCCTAACGATGAAGTCGGTCGCTATGGCGGAGAAGAGTTTGCGGTTCTGTTGCCGGGTACCACTCTATTACAGGCCAAACTGATCGCAGAACGTATTCGTAAACGGATCAGCAGTATGAATGTTGTGGTTGATGGCCAAAAGATTGATGTGACCGCGAGTTTTGGCGTCGCCTGCTATCCTTCTCCCGATGTTGAAGCCATGAGCGACCTGCTGAAAACGGCAGACAAAGCATTGTACGAAGCCAAGGAAACCGGGCGGAATAAAGTGGTTACGGCGTAAACTTCTCCCAGGTGGTATCAGCTATTACTTAGCCTGTTTAAAGCCTTGTCAGCCTCATCGAGAAAATCAATAAAGTCTGTCAGATGATTATCAAGAACGGAAATTACGATATCCAGGTTCAACTTCTGATAATCATGAACAGCAATATTGCGAAGCCCGACCATTTTCTGCATTTTCAACGATATTGCTGACGATAAATGCCCTATTTTTCAAGCAAGGCGAAGCTGTCGCGACTCGATTGTGGAACACCTAAGCGACCATGTTTAATCACTGTATTGGCAACATCAATGCAAGCTTCACAGGCTCGCTGAAGATTCAGTATCACTGAGTCCTGCTTGGTAAAGCTGCCTCGCAGAGTTGCTTCATCCGCATACTCTTCACGAATACGAGCAATACAACGTTCGACAGTTGCACGCTTATTCAAGATAACGTCATTCATTGCGTTCATATGCCTTTAAGATGTCAGCGCGGGATTCCTGAAGATGGCCATACTGAGTCATAGTGGATGCTGCAAATAGATCCGCCTCCAGCGATTCTCCGAAGAGCAAACGTCCATTCATCACTATCTGCATCTTGAGTACCGTGCTCGCTTCCTTCAGGTCAACGAGATCAACATCCTGGCCAAGCTCGGCAGCTAACTCTTCGGCGATGTGCCAACGACTGACGTTATCCAGATTAACACCCGCCAGAAAGGCGATATCCCAATCACTGTCAGGACGGGCATCACCACTCGCCTGCGATCCGAACAGGTACAGCAAACGCAGGCCGGACAGGCGCTTGAGGCAGTATTCAAGGATATGAGATTCGGTTGGGGACATCAGACTCTCCAGTGTTACTCAGAGGGTAACGCTGGAGGGGAAGTGAGGCAAGATAGTAGTGGTCGAGTCGAAATACGACTGAGGGTTACCCCAAAAAATACAATCTCACTTTGAGAAACGCTGATTTTCCGATGGATACTTAGAAAATAAAAACGCCGCTAAAAAGCGGCGTTTTTTTCTCGCTCAACCGATAAGCGGTGTCTCAAGCTGGCAATCACATTGCAAGCGCAGTAGCGATTTTTAAGACCATCCGAGCGCAGCAGGTAGCAAAAGCGTCAGGAGCGATGGCTGAGCTAGGCAAAAGTGCTTGAAGAAACGGAGTGTACAAGTTGTACATGAGTATTCTGAAAGCACTTTTAACAACGCTCAGCCGAGCGCACTAGCTTTTTACTGGCCCTTAATTTCAGAACGGCCTTTATACGGCGCTTTCGCACCCAGCTGCTCTTCAATGCGCAGCAGACGGTTGTACTTAGCAACACGGTCTGAACGGCACAGTGAACCCGTCTTGATCTGGCCAGCAGCAGTACCGACTGCCAGGTCAGCGATGGTCGCGTCTTCAGTTTCACCTGAGCGGTGAGAGATCACAGCGGTGTAGCCTGCGTCTTTCGCCATTTTGATCGCGTCCAGAGTTTCAGTCAGAGAACCGATCTGGTTGAACTTGATCAGAATAGAGTTAGCGATATCTTTTTCGATACCTTCTTTCAGGATCTTGGTGTTGGTTACGAACAGGTCGTCACCCACCAGCTGTACTTTGCTGCCCAGTTTTTCAGTCTGGTATTTCCAGCCAGCCCAGTCAGATTCGTCCTGACCGTCTTCGATAGAAACGATTGGGTACTGGTCGCACAGTTCTGCCAGGTAGTCAGAGAATTCTTCTGCAGAGAATACTTTGCCTTCGCCTTTCAGATCGTACTTGCCGTCTTTGTAGAATTCAGAAGACGCGCAATCTAGAGCCAGAGTTACGTTCTTGTCCAGCTCGTAGCCAGCGTTAGACACGGCTTCTTTGATCGCTGCCAGTGCATCAGCGTTAGACGCCAGGTTTGGTGCGAAACCACCTTCGTCGCCAACAGCAGTGTTCAGGCCCTGAGAAGAAAGTACTTTCTTCAGAGCGTGGAAGATTTCTGCGCCACAACGCAGTGCTTCAGCGAAAGTAGGTGCGCCAACTGGCTGTACCATAAATTCCTGAATATCAACGTTGTTGTCTGCGTGCTCACCACCATTGATGATGTTCATCATTGGTACTGGCATAGAGTAAACGCCAGAGGTGCCGTTGATGTCTGCGATGTGTTCGTACAGCTCAACGCCTTTTGCAGCCGCAGCGGCTTTGGCAGCAGCCAGTGACACAGCCAGGATGGCGTTTGCACCCATGTTGGCTTTGTTCTCAGTACCATCGATCTCGAGCATCTTGTTGTCGAGGGCGCGCTGATCCAGTGCGTCCATACCGATCAGGGCAGGCTTGATGGTGTCGTTGACGTTAGCAACGGCTTTCAGTACGCCTTTGCCCAGGTAACGGCTTTTGTCGCCATCACGCAGTTCCAGTGCTTCGCGGGTACCGGTAGATGCGCCGCTTGGAGCGCATGCTGTACCGAAGAAACCACCTTCCAGGGTGACGTCTGCTTCGATGGTTGGGTTGCCACGAGAATCCAGCACTTCGCGTGCTTTGATGTCGATAATTTTAGCCATAAATGCTCCTGAAATTAACGCGACCTTCGCGCTTTATACGAAGGCCGATCACAAGGTTTAAATTTAAAACTTATTTATTGTTCAGAGCCGCTTTAATAAAGGCTGAGAACAGGCCATGGCCATCACGTGGGGTCGAGGTAAATTCCGGATGGAACTGACACGCCACAAACCATGGGTGATCTGGTACTTCCACAACTTCTACCAGCTCGCCGTCAACAGAGCGACCGGCGATACGTAGACCGGCTTCTTCCAGCTGCGGTACCAGTGATGAGTTCACTTCGTAGCGGTGGCGGTGACGTTCGGTAATGATGTCTTTGCCGTAGGCCGCTGCAGTGTATGAGCCTTCGGTCAGAACACACTCCTGGCCGCCCAGGCGCATGGTGCCGCCGAGGTCAGAGTTTTCGTCACGGGTTTCAACATTACCGGACGCGTCCTGCCATTCAGTGATCAGACCAACCACAGGGTGCTGTGTGTCGTGGCTGAATTCGGTCGATTGCGCGTCTTTCCAGCCCACAACATTACGGGCGAATTCGATCACGGCAACCTGCATACCCAGACAGATGCCGAGGTATGGAATTTTGTTTTCACGTGCGTACTGAACCGTGCGGATCTTGCCTTCAACGCCACGGTTACCGAAACCACCCGGTACCAGAATCGCATCAACACCAGCCAGAACATCAACGCCTTTACGTTCAACGTCTTCAGCGTCGATGTAGCGGATATTCACTTTCGCGCGGTGGTGAATACCGGCGTGGTCGATCGCTTCGATCAACGACTTGTAAGCATCCAGCAGATCCATGTACTTACCGACCATGGCGATGGTGACTTCTTCTTCAGGGTTGAGCTTGGCGTCTGCCACGTCATCCCATTCAGACAGGTCGGCTTCTTTGCATGACAGATCGAACTTCTCAACGATCAGGTCGTCGAGGCCCGCTTCGTGCAGCATGCGTGGAATCTTATAAATAGTGTCGGCATCTTCTAATGGAACGACTGCACGCTCTTCAACGTTAGTGAAGAGTGCAATTTTGCGCAGAGAAGAGGCATCAATCTTGTGATCAGAGCGGCAGATCAGGACGTCAGGCTGCAGACCGATGGTACGCATCTCTTTCACAGAGTGCTGAGTCGGCTTGGTTTTGGTTTCGCCCGCGGTCGCAATGTACGGCACCAGTGTCAGGTGCAGAGACAGTGCGCGCTTGGAACCCAGTTCAACTTTCATCTGACGAACCGCTTCCAGGAACGGCTGAGATTCGATATCGCCCACGGTGCCACCGATTTCGACCAGAGCAACGTCTGAGCCTTCAGCGCCTTCGAGTACACGACGTTTGATCTCGTCAGTGATGTGCGGAATCACCTGCACAGTACCGCCCAGATAATCACCACGACGCTCTTTCGCCAGTACGTCCGTATAAATACGACCTGTGGTGAAGTTGTTGCGGCGTGACATGGTGGTACGGATGAAACGCTCATAGTGACCCAGGTCGAGGTCAGTCTCGGCGCCATCGTTGGTCACGAAGACCTCACCGTGCTGGAACGGGCTCATAGTGCCCGGGTCCACGTTGATGTACGGGTCGAGCTTGAGCATGGTGACCTTGAGGCCACGGGCTTCCAGAATGGCAGCCAGAGATGCAGAAGCGATGCCTTTCCCCAAAGAAGAAACAACACCACCCGTGACAAAGATAAAACGTGTCATAGAAGGTCCGCGAGCAGAGATGAAAAATTTGTTTGAGAACGGCTGAAAAGCTAGCTTGAGAACTTTGCGCAGCGCGCGAAAAGCAGCCTCAGGCCCCTCTCTTAAGATGGGAGGGCAGTTTACCCGAATCGGCCTCGTGGGTAAATGAAAGTGGTGCTTTTCTTTCCCCCTGTCGTCTGCTACTTTTTCCTCCATATTTATCCTTTCCGGACGATTATGAACTCAACACGGTTTTCTGTAGCGACTCTGCTGAATGTTACCAAGCTAATGATGAACGCTTGGTGGCAGGCATTGTCACGTGCAGCATTCCGGTTCTGATCATCTGAAAGACCTGTTCCGGAGACGCTGCGGTCGAGCAGCTAACCGGGTCAGGACTTCCGCCTTAACTCTCTTCCGCAGCCATCCATTACCCCAAACGGTCACCGACCAACGTTTAAAAAAGGAATGACCATGGCTGCTCCTGAACCAACGCACGCAGACCAATCCACAGACAACACCAGAGACATCCGCTTTGGCCTGATGCTGGCCTTAAGCGCTGCATTCCTGTTCTCAACCAAACCGATTCTGATCAAATGGTTGTACAGCCTCGGCATGAGTGCCATGCCGCTGATGGGTCTGCGCATGGTGATTGCACTGCCTGTATATCTGGTGATCGGTTCGATGCTGTGGAAGCGCATGGAGCAAAAGCCCGCGGGTACAACCATGCTGCGGGCCGCCGCTGTCGGGTTGCTCGGGTATTACCTTGCATCACTGCTTGATTTATCGGGTTTAGAATATGTCAGTGCCCAACTAGAGCGCCTGATGTTGTACGCCTATCCCAGCATGGTCGTGGTGATCGGCGCACTGTTCTTCGGTGCGAAAGTCAGCCGTTCTGTTATCCCGGCGTTAGTACTTACTTATGCGGGGCTGGGCATTATGTATGGCCATGATCTGCAGATTGCTCCGCCGGGCACCAGCGACAGTGACATTACCAAAGGCACCCTGCTGATACTCGGCAGTGCGCTGTCGTTCTCGCTGTTTATTCTGTTCAGTAAGCGTGGGATTGCCGAACTGGGAAGTCTGTTCTTTACCTGTATCTCGATGGGGTCGGCGACCATAGCGACGCTGGTACATTACTCGATTAGTGAAGGACTGGTGATTCCAGAGATGGACACACCACGCTGGATCGGTACCTTTGTGCTGGCCATTATCGCGACGGTTGTTCCTTCTTTTATGGTCAGTGAGGCCATTAAAAGAATTGGCCCCGCCAAAGCCAGCGTGTCGGGCACTATTGGCCCGGTGATGACGACGATCATGGCCATCCTGTTTCTTGGGGAGCCATTCGGCTGGGCAGCCGTCGTTGGAATGACCCTGGTTATGATTGGCGTGTCCCGCCTGAAATAAGCTTTTCCGGATCGCCCTATCTTTTCAGGACAAAACGGGCGGTCCTCTCCTCCCACACTGATTTTTCTATACAAACTGCTACACTTGTATAAGTCCTGCATCTGAAAAAGCAGGAATTAATAAATACCTATCTTAAACACAGCTAGCCAGGAGCTATCCATGACGAAGTCTGTTGCCTTTAAGGTATCAGCGCTGACCGCAGCCGCGATACTGTCTACCGCCGCACACGCGAGCCCTAACCTCTCTGGTGGAGTTTGGTTTAATTACCAATACCAGCAAAATAATGATGCACACCAGGAATCATGGGGGGTCATCGACAGCGAGGCGCTGGTTCTGTACGCCGACGGCAATGTGCCTGACACCCCTTGGACTTACTCTGCAGAAACCCGTATTGGCCCAGGCAGCTTTACCGATGCAGACAACAACAGCACAGGCAGCCAGTTTGCGATTCACAAGGCCTGGGTTGGTTACCAGTTTGAAGACGGTCCTATGGTGACTATCGGTAAGAACCAGGTGCCATTCGCCTGGAAAACCTACAACTTCTGGCCGGGCGATATGCTGCTGGCTGGATACGGCGATCAGATGGATGTCGGTGTAAAAGTATCTCAGACGCTGGGCTCACTGCACTACGATGCTGCGTTGTACCTCGCTGATGACTGGTCAACCAGTACGGATACTATGGATGATAATCGCCATTGGGGTAGCACCAGCACCTACCGCAAAGTACAGACTTTTGTAGGTAACCTGGCCTACTCGGTCAACGATATGGCGACCTTCGGTGTGTCTGCGCAAAGCGGTGGCTTGCAGGAACTGGTCAGCGGAGACGGTGAAGTCTCGGGCGACCATAATGCTGCTGCACTTTACTACACCATTAACTTCGGTGGCCTCTGGGCAAAAGCCTCTTACATCTCTACCGAGCGTAACCTGCCGAATGAAGTCGCAGACGTTACTATTGAAAACGACCGCTACGCAGCAGAAGTCGGCCTGAACACGGGCAACTGGTCTTTCTACGCAGACCTGACGTACGCTCAGCCTGATACCGACGGTAATGATGCCGACACCATCCGTGCCTTTGCACCTGGCCTCAGCTACGACTACGGCCCAGGCTGGATGTATCTCGAATATCTCACTCAAGACGGGTACGTCGACAGAAATGGCATGGCTCTCGAAGGTGACTTCGATGCTCTTTACGCAACCATCGATTTCTACTTCTGATCCTGTACTGTGATTCACTGCTAACGCAGTAACAAAGCCCACCTTTAAGGTGGGCTTTTTTAATGGCGGGCTTTTTTGTTTTTGATTAATGCACCGGCGCTGTATGCTGGACAATAAAGCTCATGGAAGATAGAACGTGAACGTCACGCCAGCTCTCTCTGCGTTAAGCCTAATCACCTGCATCGTCGGCTGCTCAGAACCCGTACCTGACATAGAGATACCAGATACCGGGGTGGCCATTATTGTCGAGGCCAGTCTCACGAACGGCGATACCGATGCCAGTGTCGCCGCAGCCGTTTACGACTCAGGACAACCGGCCCCTATGGTTGGTGGCAATGTGCTGGAAGTCACCTCGGAGAGCGTCGCGGCTATCCTTTCCGGTATCGATGAACGCGACAATTTCTACTCCGGACAAATAGGTATCCCGAACCCAGACACAGATACCATCAAGGTAGCGATAGTTCACCGACCTCAGGAAACCCGTCAGGAGCGCTGGTATCCGACAGAGGATATATTAGTCGACCCTGGCCCAGGTGAGTTCGAGGGCTTCGAAGCCACTCTTCTGTTACCGGCTGCCGTCGAAATCACAGCACCGCAGCCAGGCCTGAGCTATTCAAGCCGCGACGATATTATTCCACTCGAGTGGACAGGTATCTCTGCCGATGACTTCAAACTAGTGACCTACAACCGCTGCCGATCCACTACCGATAGTGATGACCTTAGCTGGGTTTACACTTCGCAGATTGAAGACGATCAACAGGAGGATATCCGCGTTGGCGATATTATTCCCGCCACGGGTGTGCTTGAAACGTCAGCGAATCTCGGAGACGTAGTGACAGGCTTTGTTCAATTCTTTATCGAAGCCACCCTCAGTGCTGCGACCCTGGGTTTGTATGAGCCGACTGAAATCAACTTCGATGAATTCGAACTTGATTACTGCACCATTCAACTGTCACTCGTGCGTCAGCGGCAGGGCCAGATCGGCGAAGATTTCAGTGGCGGCAGTATCACCGGTAGCCGTAGTGATAACCTTCAGGTGGAGTATCGTCCATGAAGCCTTTCTCCGTTTCTACGAAACTCATCAGTCTCGCAGTTCTACTTCTCACCTGCTCTCTGGCGAACAGCGAGCCTTACCCTACGACCAAGAACAGCCTGTTATCCCGCTTGTCTGTAATACCCCACATCGGTATCTCACAAGCGGATATAGAGACGGACAGTGCAATAAACGCTTCGAACCAGCCGGAGTTTGATTCCAATTTAAATTATGGACTGGCTTTGGAATATTCAGCTCTTTCCTGGCTCAAGCTTGAAGTGGATTACACCCGTCACCGCGAATCCGAAACAAATAAGCAGCGGGATATCGCAGGCGAGTATAAAAACAGTCTGACCTCTGACATTGTCGCGCTGGGTTTGCAGGTTGAGACCTTTCAATACAATAGAACCAGGCTATATGTGAAAGGTGGCGGACTGATCTATAACACCCAACTAACGGTAAAAGAATACTTTGATGACGTATACCCATCAGGTGAGGCCTCAGCCAGTGACCGCGGCCAGGGGTATTACGCTGGGATCAGCCTGTATCACCCTCTGGATGATGACATTAAGTTCATGCTATCAATCAATCATCAACGACTGAACGACGTATTCTCCGACACAAGACGAGCATTCGATATCCGCTACAACAGTCTGATGTTAGGCTTAGCATTCTGACCTTTACCAAACACAGGAAGTAAAACCATGGCCGCTGGCAGCCTACTCGCGTTACTCGATGATATTGCTACCGTATTGGACGATGTTGCTGTTATGTCCAAAGTTGCGGCGAAGAAAACCAGTGGCGTTCTGGGTGATGATTTAGCTCTGAATGCGCAGCAGGTGACAGGTATTCGTGCAGAGCGAGAACTCCCCGTCGTATGGGCTGTTACCAAAGGCTCACTTTTAAACAAACTTATTCTCGTCCCTGCAGCCTTACTGATCAGTGCATTCTTACCGCAGGCCATCGCCTGGCTTCTGATGATAGGTGGAGCCTATTTGTGCTACGAAGGCGTCGAAAAGCTGATGCACAAATTCTTTCATAAAAAAGCGGAAGAACATCAGGCAAGAGTTGAAGCCATCAACAACCCGGAAACGGACATGGTAGCGTTTGAAAAAGAAAAGATTAAAGGCGCCATCCGGACCGACTTTATTCTTTCGGCAGAAATTATAGTAATTTCTCTTGGCACTATGGCCAGCGCTGCCCTCTTTACACAGATAATTGCGTTGTCACTACTCGCTATTCTATTTACCTTCGGTGTCTATGGGCTGGTCGCTGGTATCGTCAAGCTTGATGATGCTGGCCTCTGGCTAACCGAACAAAAAGAAGCCCGCCTGGGCATGTTCAAAGAAACCCTCGGACGATTCTTACTAGGACTGGCGCCCCGCCTGATGCGTTTTCTCTCAATTGCCGGCACCATCGCCATGTTTCTGGTCGGGGGTGGTATTATTGCCCATCATATCCCCGCGATTGAACACTTTACGCATGATATTGCTAAATCGGCGTCTTACCTGGCGATTCCCTCTGCTGAGCTGATCTCCGGGATGACGGTCAACCTGATCACTGGTATTGCTATCGGTGTCATACTGGTCATACCGGTACAGCTATTAAATAAACTGCGCGGTTAATCGACTGTATAAAAAGCTGGATGATATTTAAACCGGGTTATCGATATCGATAAATACAACATCCAGATCAAATTCATCGGCGAGATACTCACCCACCGCTTTGGCGCCATAGCGTTCAGTTGCGTGATGTCCGGCACTGAAAAAGTGCGTGCCTGTTTCTCGTGCCAGGTGAACCGCTGGTTCATTCACTTCACCAGTAATATAGGCATCAACACCCGCATCAATGGCCTTCTGAAGGTAGCCTTGCGCGCCTCCAGTACACCAGGCGACCGTTTCGATCGTATCGCCAGACTCTCCGATGTGCAGAGGCTCTCTCTGCAGACATTGTGCAATCCAAGCACTCAGTTCACCGCCCGTCATCGGTCTTGGCAAACGACCGATATTACCCGGCACGGATGGGTCAGACTCATCCAGAGGGCCGTCGACCTGAATCCCCAGAACATCCGCAAGCTGAATGTTATTGCCGTATATCGGGTGCATATCTAACGGAAGGTGGTAAGCAATCAGGTTTATATCATTAAGCAGAAGCGCTTTAATCCGCTCTTTCTTGATCCCAGTAATGCATTCGTCCTCACCTTTCCAGAAGTAGCCATGGTGCACAAAAATCGCATCTGCCTCTTCAGCGATAGCAGCTTCTATCAAGGCCTGATTTGCGGTCACTCCCGTCACGACTTTCTGGATGGTTTCGTTACCTGATACCTGCAATCCGTTCGGACAATAGTCGCGGATTTTGCGGCTTTGCAGAATATGATCAAGATGAGAAATAAGCTCTTTACGTGTAACCGCCATAGTCGTGCCATCCAAAAGTTTGTAACATGTCAGCTCATTGATCTTAGAGAGATTGCGGAGCGCTGACAAATGTCTCCAACGCAGACATTCGCATTGCGGATATTGTTCCCTGCAGCCATCGGAGGCCTTATTGCCACTCTGATACTGTTGATCGCACCCGAGTGGGTATTGCCTCAGGTCGCGACTCCTGTTCAGGAACCACAACCGCAGCAACATGTCGCATCAAATGTACCAGCGATGCAGGGCCCGGTAAGTTATGCGGATGCCGTTAATGCAGCCGCACCTGCCGTGGTGAATATCTATACCCGCAAGGTCGTGAAGCGACGCACAAATCCGCTATTGAATGACCCAGCTCTACGACGCTTCTTCGGCGAATCAGAACAACCCAGTGACCGCATGCAAAGCAGCCTCGGCTCGGGCGTGATTATGTCCAATGAAGGTCATATCATCACCAACTTCCACGTGATCGAAGGGGCGGATGAAATCACGGTTGCACTGTTCGATGGCAGGGATGAAGAAGCCACACTGGTCGGTAGCGACCCTGAGTCCGACCTCGCGGTTTTACAGATCAACCTTCCTGACGATATTGCCCCGGCAACCATTACCAACGTTGATGGTCATGACGTCGGTGACGTTGTACTGGCTATCGGCAACCCATTTGGTGTCGGCCAGACAGTTACGATGGGGATCATCTCGGCCAAAGGCCGTAACCGCCTCGGGCTCAACACTTACGAAGACTACATCCAGACCGATGCAGCCATTAACCCGGGTAATTCGGGCGGCGCGCTGATCAACGCCTACGGCGAACTCGTTGGCATCAATACCGCCATTTTCACCCAGTCTGGCGGCAGTGAAGGCATAGGCTTTGCGATACCTGCTGATATCGCCCACAGAACCATGGCTGACATTGCACGTTACGGTACAACGATCCGTGGTTGGCTGGGCATTGAAGTACAGGAAGCTTCGCCAGAATTGCTCAAATCACTGAAGCTTCCAGAGAAATTAACCGGACTTTTGGTCACGGGTGTATTTCCTGAAGGGCCAGCAGAACAGGCTGGGCTGGCAGCGGGTGATATTATCATCGGTCTAAATGGTGATAGTGCGAACAACGCCGTCGATGCCATGAACCGGATTGCCAGCCTCAGGCCCGGCGATAAAATATCTGTAGAATTTCTGCGCAGTGGAGAGCAGCTGTCGACCACAGCGTTTGCTGGTCTAAGAGACCAGCCAGAAAACTGATCTTGCGTAAACCTGAAGCTGCCTTCTCAAGCAGCCAGGACTTTCTCGAGCGCAGCATAAAGCGCAATATTCTCTTCAGGCGCTCCCACTGTAAAACGTAGCGTTTTCGCTAACAATGGGTGAGCACCATCGGTGCACTTGATCAGAATATTTTCCTGCTTTAATGCCTCAAATATATTGCGGGCTACTTTACCCTCGGGCACACGTGCCAGAGTAAAATTCGCCTCTGAATCAAACGCAGAAAAGCCAAGCTCTGAGAGCTTCCCGTGCATTTTTTCACGCTCTGATTTTAATACATCACACTGCTGCATCAGTACATCGTAATGTTTTAATGCGAATGCCGCAGACGCCTGCGTGAGCACATTAATGTTGTAAGGCATGCGAATTTTATCCAGCTCTGACAACCACTCTTTACGACCAAACAGCATGCCCAAACGCAGACCAGCCAGCCCGACTTTCGACAGCGTGCGCATGACCAGCACGTTATCAAAACGGTCCAGCCAGCTCAGATGATTGCGACTGGAAAAGGGTAGATACGCTTCATCCAATACGACCAGACCTTTATGATCCGCCGTATTACTCGCCTCAATAATGGCGACCAGATCGTCTTCTGCCCATAAATTACCGGTCGGATTATTCGGTTGCGCCAGAAAAATCAGCGCCGGTTTTTTCTCATTAATCGCCGCCAGCATGGCATCCCGATTCAGAGAAAAATTATCGTTTAATGGCACACCGCAATAATCAATACCCACAAAGGTCGCGATCATCTTATACATTACAAACCCGGGTTCAGGCGCCAGAACACAAGCCTCCGGCTGAGCAACCGCCATCGCCAGTAGCTGAATAATCTCATCCGAGCCATTACCCAAAAGCACCTCATATTTATCCGGCACCTGCATCGCCTCACGCAGACCAGCAACGACCTCAGGGGCGACGGGGTTTGGATAACGGTTGAGGGCGCAATCGGCGAGCAGTGACTGCCACTCAGAGATCATATCCTCCGGCCAGCGAAATGGATTCTCCATAGCGTCCAGCTTAATCATGCCCTCGGCCTTACCGACGGGGTACGCCTGTAAGGTGCGGATTTCAGGGCGGATGAGCTGTTCAACTAAAGCGTTGATGGACATATTGGTAGCCTTGCGTGAATCTGGAAAGTTGTGGCGGCATTATACATTTTTAGCTGCCTTCGGCAGGAGGCTCTTTTGGCTGCCGCCAAGCCTTTGTTTTTTCTGCAAGGGGCAAGCCCCTTCCGATCCTCAAGGTTTACAGCTGCCTTCGGCAGGAGGTCACTTCTAGCTGCCGCCGGGTCTATATGCCCTTGTTGGGGGACCTTGTCCCCCGGGCGGGCGGCCCATCCCCCTGCTTTCGCGCTTTCTGGGCCGTGAATCCGATATTTACTGGCTTTTCCGGCAACCGGCTCCGGCGGGCATCCATGCCCGTATGGAGCCTCGTTCGGCATCCTGCCTCACGTTACCTGCAAAGCTGGCGTAAATCCCGGCGCCCCCAGAGGCGCATTTAAATCCGCGAAACCGTGCTCTTCTCATGGTGCGCAATGCCCACCCTACCGTAGGGTGGGTACTACCCACCAAAAGGCCTACATAAATATTATTCAACCTCGCCGCGGAGCGCTGATGAAGCCCGGCTTGTGATGACCCCGCAGGATCGTAGATAACGATGGGTGCTAACCGGCAGGACGCCGGTTAAGCCTGCCCGCGGCCATGGATGGCCGCTGCAGGCGTGCCCCAATCGGTATCAAGAGACAAGGATCAGGGCATCACGCCGGAAAAGGGGATCGGAAGGGGCCTGCCCCTTGCAGAAAAAACAAAGGCCTGGCGGCAGCCAAAGAAGCCCACCCACCGAAGGTGGCTACAAAAAAGACAGCTACAAAAAAAGGCGGCTAATCAGCCGCCTCAACAAAACATCAGAAAAACAGCTTGGCGAGCTCCTCGCCCGGATCTTCCGCCCGCATAAAGGCTTCACCCACCAGAAACGCATGAACATCCCGCTCACGCATGGCAGCAACGTCTTCTGGCCCAAGAATACCGCTTTCAGTAACCAGCAGGCGATCAGATGGTACTTTGTCCAGCAGACCGAAGGTTGTTTCAAGCGTCAGGTCGAAGGTGTGAAGGTTACGGTTGTTAATGCCAACCAGAGGTGTCTGCATAGTCAGTGCCGTTTCCAGCTCTTCACCGTCGTGCACTTCTACCAATACATCCATACCCAGTTCGTGGGCAATGCCTTCAAGGTCCTGAAGCTGCATTTTGCTCAGAGCAGAAACGATCAACAGCACGCAATCGGCATTAATCGCGCGAGCTTCGTAGATCTGGTAAGGGTCAACGAGAAAGTCTTTACGGATCACCGGCAAGCTGCAGGCTTTGCGTGCCGCCTTCAGGAAGTCTTCGTGGCCCTGAAAATAATCGCGGTCAGTCAGTACAGACAAACACGCAGCGCCGGCTTTCTCGTAGGATTCTGCGATTTCCTGCGGAATAAAGTTCTCACGCAGTACGCCTTTCGATGGCGATGCTTTCTTAATCTCAGCGATCACTGCTGGCAGGCCAGCATCGACTTTCGCTTTCATCGAGTGGTAAAAACCACGCAGTGCGTCTTTGTCCATATCCAGCGTCTGAGCTTTGAGCTCATTCAGTGGAAGGTTCGCACGGCGCTGAGCCACTTCTACGGCTTTGGTATCGATGATCTTTTTCAGAATGGTCGGAGTATTCATAGCAATTCTTTCGTGCCGCTCAGCGGTCGTTGTCTTCCGCCAGCAGTCCGGAGAAGCTGACCAGTTCATTGAGTTTGCCCAGCGCAAGGCCTGAACAAATTGCGTCATCTGCCATGGCGACGCCCTCTTTCAGGCTTGTCGCCAGACCAGCCACGTAGATCGCGGCGCCAGCATTTAATGCGAGCATATCTGCAGCACGTTGGCCTTCGGCTGTTTCACGCTTTCCTAAGGCATCCTTAATTAAGGTCAGGGACGCCTCAGCACTTTCAACGTCCAGTCCTTTTAGTGGCTGAGACTCAATACCGAGCTCATCTGGAGTAATAACAAACTCACGCAACTCGCCATTCTTTAATTCACAGGCGTATGTCTCAGTGGCCAGACTGATTTCATCAAGTCCGTCTTTTGAATGCACGACTAATACATGACCACCGCCCATTCTCTGCAATACTTCCGCAACAGGGCGCACAAGCGCCTGTGAGAAAACACCAATGACCTGATTCGCAACACCCGCCGGGTTGGTCATTGGCCCAAGGATATTAAAAATGGTACGCATGCCCAGCGACTTTCTTGGGCCGATGGCGTGCTTCATTGCACTGTGGTGTGATGGCGCAAACATGAAGCCAACACCGAGCTCATCAATGCAGCGCGCAACCTGCTCTGCAGTAAGAGCCAGATTGACCCCTGCGGTTTCCAGCAGATCTGCACTACCGGATTTTGAAGAAACACCCCGGTTACCGTGTTTTGCAACGGTGCCGCCAGCAGCCGCGACAACAAATGATGACGCCGTTGATACATTGAAAAGATTCGCGCCATCACCGCCAGTGCCCACGATATCAACCGCATTTTCAGCCTTAACAGAAACGCCCGTAGCCAGTTCGCGCATGACGGTAACAGCACCCACGATTTCATCGATGCTCTCGCTCTTCATACGCAGCGCAACGAGAAAAGCGCCTATCTGAGCGTCGTCACACTGACCCGTCATAATCTGACGCATGACGTCGATCATTTCGTTGGTAGACAGGTCCTGACGCTCAACAACGCGAGCCAGTGCCTCTTTAATTTCCATGAGTTTCTCCTGTCAGTCGCGGTTAAGCGTCGTTTTTAGAAAGTTATCCAATAATTCGTGCCCATGCTCCGTCAAAATAGATTCCGGATGGAACTGAACACCTTCGACGGCCAGCTCTTTATGTCGGACACCCATAATTTCTTCCATACTGCCGTCAGGATTCTGAGTCCATGCAGTAATTTCCAGACAGTCCGGAAGATTCTGCTTATCTATCACCAGAGAATGGTAGCGGGTCGCCTTATAAGGATTGGGTAACCCTGAAAAAACACCCTGACCTGCGTGATAAACATCCGAGGTTTTGCCGTGCATAACTTGCCCGGCACGAATGATATCACCGCCATATACCTGGCCGATGCTCTGGTGCCCGAGGCAAATACCCAGCACTGGAATTTTTCCGGCAAAATAGCGGATCGCTTCCATAGATATGCCCGCTTCATTCGGCGTGCAGGGCCCCGGTGAAATAACCAGGCGCTCGGGTTTCAGCGCTTCGATTTCTTCGACGGTAATTTCATCATTGCGGAATACCTTTACTTCGGCTCCGAGCTCAGTGAAATACTGAACAACGTTGTAGGTAAAGGAGTCATAATTATCGATCATTACCAGCATGCTATTTCTCCTTTACTGATCCAGCCCTGCAGCCGCCATTGCGACTGCACGGAATACGGCACGGCCTTTGTTCATCGTCTCTTTCCATTCAAGTCGCGGCACAGAATCAGCAACAACACCGGCGCCAGCCTGAATGTTAAGGGTACCGTCTTTAATCACAGCCGTGCGGATAGCAATAGCGGTATCCATGTTGCCATTCCAGCTCAGATAGCCCACTGCTCCGCCGTAAACACCGCGTTTGGTGGATTCGAATTCATCGATGATTTCCATTGCACGAATTTTCGGAGCACCGCTCAAGGTACCGGCAGGATGGGCTGCCCGTAACACATCCATTGCCGTAATGCCGTCTTTTACTTTACCAGTCACATTAGACACGATGTGCATGACATGACTGTAACGCTCAACGACCATCTGATCAGTGACTTTCACCTGACCGGATTTTGCAATTCGGCCCACATCATTGCGGCCTAAATCGATCAGCATCAGGTGTTCGGCAATTTCTTTCGGGTCAGCAAGAAGCTCATCTTCGAAGGCCTTGTCTTCTTCCTCGGTATAACCCCGCTTGCGCGTGCCAGCGATCGGGCGCACGGTCACTTCACCATCTTCAAGTCGGGCGAGAATTTCTGGTGAAGATCCCACTACATGAAAATCACCAAGGTTCAGGCAATACATATATGGCGATGGATTTAACGTACGCAGAGCCCGGTATACATCAACAGGGTTACCGTCAAAAGGAATGCGCATGCGCTGAGAAATCACGCACTGCATGATGTCGCCAGACAGTACGTATTCTTTAATCTGATCGACGGCATCCATGAATTTCTGCTCACCAAAACACGAGCGAAAATCCTCTTCGGTAATTTCCGTTGCCGTACGAAGCTGACCAACTTCGCCCTGATAAGGCGCACGCAGAGTTTCGCGCAGTTCACCCAGGCGCTGTTCGGCTTTTTCGAAAGCCTGCTCCACAGACGGGTCGGCCATCACAATCAGGTGCAGTTTGCCGCTGAGGTTGTCGAAAACGACGACCTCTTCGGAGACCATCAGGAGTATGTCCGGCGTACCGATTTCATCTTCAGGACAACTGTCTTTCAGTCGCGGTTCGATATAGCGGATCGTGTCGTAGCCAAAGTACCCCACCAGACCACCGTCAAACTTCGGCAGGCCTTCCAGATCTGGCACCCGGAAGCGCCCCTGAAATTCCTCGATGAATGCCAGAGGATCATTAACCTCCTGCTCTTCAATGATTTCGCCATCCCGCAGGTGCTGCACGGTGTAACCACTTACCCGGATGACTTCACGGGCTGGGAGGCCGATCATGGAGTAACGCCCCCATTTCTCGCCGCCCTGCACCGACTCGAATAAGTAGGTATATGGCTGATCAGCCAGCTTGAGATAAGTAGACAGAGGAGTATCAAGATCAGCCAGTACCTGGCGTGCGACCGGAATACGGTTATAGCCCTGTTCAGCCAGAGCAGCAAAAGATTGCGGAGTCATATAAAACCTTCAGATTGTTAAGCGCGTAAAAAATAAAAGACGTAAGAAGTTCTGGCGCTTAACACCATCGACGGGTCAGGTGCTGACCCTGTTGTTGTGGGCGGCTGTATTGGAAGAACACCGCTTGCTCCGGAGAATAATTGAGAGATACGGCTGAATATAACGGCTGGTCGCCGCAGGAGCAAGACCTCTCCTGAATTTGCGTACTATGAAACGGTCTCACGCCAATCCAGTACCGGCCAGCTACGCTCCTGTGCGACATCGGCAAGAATTTGAGTCGGATTCAGAACCACCGGAAACCCGACCTGCTCAAGCAATGGCAGGTCAGCATGGCTGTCAGAATAGAAGGCTGCCTGATCCAGGCCATAGCCCGAACCACTCAAAAAACGTCGCGCCATATCTACTTTGCCAATCCCGTAACACAAGGGTTTCTGCAGCCCCTTGATCTGAGTTTCGGCGACATCCAGACGATTGCTGATGACATCTCCAATGCCCAGCTCGCGGCCGTAAGCCTCTGCGACAACCTCATCAGCGCCGGTGATCATCACGATCCGGGTTCCCTGACGTTGATAGGCAAATAACAGAGAGGCCGCCTGCGGGTAAATATGAAGCTGGCCGCGCTCATTGAAGAAACGTTCGACAGACGACTGGTAATCGGCAAGGGTCATTCCGCGGGTGCGGGTTCGGTAGTAATTGGACAAGCGGGTATGTGTGACGCGCCCTTTCTTATAGGCGCGGTACAATGACAACAATGCCTGAACGCCTTCCACCATGGCCCAGCGATCACGACGGAAACGCCAGCGAATCCACAAGCTGTTGGCGTCTTTATTTATCAGGCTGTCATCAAGGTCAAAGAATACGACCGGGACATCATAAACCTTCATTCCGTCCTCCTCTGACCTACAGACTACCATACGCCCGGGATGACCATAGTGTCCCGATTGTAAAGGTACAAACACAATCAGACTGCTGAAATGTGACAAATTACATTTTGCCACGTTTCCAGGATTGACCTGAATCACCACAGGCGTAGTGTGAATAGTCCATCCTTAATCAAGACGGCGCAGTAAAGCGCGTCTCGCCACTGTGAAAAGGAGCGACTATGAAAGGTTTGGAAATTTCTTTCCGTGATATCGAACACTCTGACGCTATTGAGTACCAGATCCGCGAAAAAGCCAGCAAACTGGCCTCCCGCTACGATGAAATAACAGGAATCCGAGCCGTTGTTGGCTTACCCCACAACCACAGCCACAAAGGGAACATTGCTCATATCTCTCTTGAGGTCGGACTTCCCGGCGAAACCGTTGCTATCACCCACGACCATCACGATAAATCAGAGCATGAAAATATGTACGTTGCTCTGCGTGACGCGTTCGATAAAGCACAGCGAAAGATAGGTAAAATTCACAATAAGCGCATCGACAGCAAGCGCAGAATGCACTGACCGACAGAGTTGAAAACGACAGTGCAAATAAAAAGGGGCCATCAGGCCCCTTTTTCTATCTGATCTTATTCAACCAGAGATTCAAACTACAGCTTGCCGCTGAGAAGCACCTGCAATAAGCCAGGACGGGAAAGATCAGCATACAGTGACGCCAACTCTTCGGGGCTTTCGTTAAAGTCTTCACGAATCCAGCGAACAATGACCGCAAATGACGCGCCAGCCAGATAATCAATCACATAGTGAATGCGACTGTTGCTGGCAATGTTGAGCTTGTGGGCTTCGATGTAGCGCTCAATCGTGCGCCCGACATAGGTCTTAAACTCATTTAACAGGATCGCTTCAACATCTTCGGCCACCAGCAACTTAGCCACGTCAGAATGCAACTGCCATTGACGGAACATCAGTACCGCAATCTCAGGATCGACGTTAGGTGACCGGGTGAGAATTGGGTCAATCTGCTCGGCAAACTCCAGGAACATCTGCTCGATGTAATAACGCAGCAGATCATCCTTCGACCGGAAGTGCAGATAGAATGTCGGACGGGCCACGCCTGAGTGCTCACAAATGTTCGCTACCGATAGCTTTGAGTATGGTTTCTCTGCCATCAGTTTGAGTAGTGTATTAACCAACAGGCGGCGAGATCGTTCTACCCGTTTATCCAGTTCCTTCGCAGCGGCCACAGCGCCCCCTACAGATTGATGAGTTTTTCTTATAAATATACAGATTGGCGCAAGTGTACATGAACTTATCACCAGGAAGAAGATGGCCTGACACTTCGGGCACAAAAAAACCGCCCGGAGGCGGTTTCTTTACGCTCATACTGACAATGTCAGTATCAGGCAGTCTCGAACATCTCGTCGTCCAGACCGTACAGTGACTCAGAGCCACCCTTAACGGTTGCTGACAAACCAATGTATCGAGGCAGCAGACGCTTAACGTAGAAACGTGCAGTCTCCACTTTCGCCTTGTAGAAGCTGTCATCCTGCTTAGGCAGAGCAACAACCGCCATCTTCGCCCACATATAAGCGTACGCCGCGTAGCCAAATACGTGCAGGTACTCAACAGACGCCGCACCGATCTCGTTCGGGTTGCTCTGAGCCTGATCGATAACCCACTGAGTCAGATCAGACAGATTCTCCATCGCTGCCTTCAGAGGCTCGATGAACTCAGCCGCAGCTTCGTTACCCGCCTGTGACGCGACAAAGTCGTTAACGTCCTGCTCAAATACTTTGTACAGAGAGCCGTTGGTACCAACAATCTTACGGCCCATCAGGTCGAGCGCCTGAATCCCGTTTGTGCCTTCGTAGATCTGAGTGATGCGCAGGTCACGAACGTGCTGTTCCTGACCCCACTCACGGATGAAGCCGTGACCACCAAAGATCTGCTGACCCGCGATCGCGCTTTCCAGAGCTACGTCAGTCATGAATGCTTTCGCAACCGGCGTCAGCAGAGCAACCATCTGCTCAGCGTGCTTCGCCTGATCTGCGTTGTCGCTGTACTTAGAAGTATCCAGCCACGCACCTACGTAGGTAGAGAACGCACGACCGGCTTCGTTGAACGCACGCATAGTCATCAGCATACGACGTACATCAGGGTGTACGATGATAGGGTCAGCTGCTTTGTCTTTCGCGACTGCACCAGTTGGCGCACGGCTCTGGATACGGTCACGAGCATAAGCAACAGCGTTCTGGTAAGAGTTCTCGGCAACGCCCAGCCCCTGGATACCCACACCCAGACGCTCATAGTTCATCATGGTGAACATGCACGCCAGACCTTTGTTTTCTTCACCTACGAGCCAGCCTTTTGCACCGTCGTAGTTCATTACACAGGTCGCCGAACCTTTGATACCCATCTTGTGCTCGATCGAACCACAAGAAGCTGCATTGCGCTCACCCAGAGAACCGTCTTCGTTCACCAGGAACTTAGGTACCAGGAACAGAGAAATACCCTTAGGGCCAGCTGGTGCATCCGGCAGTTTCGCCAGTACCAGGTGGATAATGTTCTCCGCCATGTCATGCTCGCCCCAAGTGATAAAGATCTTGGTGCCAGTGATATCGTAAGAACCGTCAGCGTTTGGCTCTGCCTTGGTACGGATGATACCCAGGTCAGTACCCGCGTGTGGTTCGGTCAGGTCCATTGCGCCAGACCATACACCTGAGTACATGTTCGGCAGGTACTTTTCTTTCAGTTCCTGTGAGCCGTGAGCATTCAGAGAAAGACACGCACCAGCGGTCAGCATAGGCGCCAGACCGAACGCCATGTTAGAGCCCTGAACCATCTCTTCAACCTGAGCAACCAGAGTCTTAGGCATGCCCATACCGCCAAAGTCAGGGTTACCACCCAGACCGTTCAGTCCCGCTTCAACGTAAGTCTGGTAGGCGTCTTTGAAGCCTGGAGCGGCAGTCACTTCACCGTTTTCCCAGGTAGATGAGTTCTCATCACCGTCACGGTTGATCGGTGCCAGAACCTGGCTTGCGATTTTCCCACACTCTTCCAGGATGGCTTCCGCGGTTTCCATGTCCACAGCACCCTGCAGACCAGCAAGGGATTCCCACATTGAACCCGCATCAAAAACTTCATTCAGAACAAAGCGCATATCGCGTAACGGAGCTTTATATTCTGGCATGACTCACCTCATTTATATTGGTACAGAACGCACATCAGGAACGTTCAGAAATTCAATCAAAATAGCTTTGTATATAACGCAGAAAAACCGCGCCGTGGCGCGGTTCTTCTTAGTCAGACACATCAGAACGCGAAGTGTTCAGCGTCCAGATCCATCATGCTGTCAGCGCCGGCAACCATGGCTGCAGCGTGACCTTTAGCGCGTGGCAGTACGCGTGCGAAGTAGAACTTAGCGGTCTGAATTTTCGCTTTATAGAAGTCTTCTTCACTGGTGCCTGCTGCGATTGCATCCTGAGCAACTTTCGCCATGCGAGCCCACAGGAAAGCCAGAGTCGCGTAGCCAGAGTACATCAGGTAATCAACCGATGCAGCACCCACTTCTTCGCGGTTCTTCATAGCGGTCATACCGATCTTCATGGTCAGGTCGCCCCACTCTTTGTTCACTTCAGCCAGAGGCGCTGCGAACTGAGCCATCTGTTCGTCACCTTCAACAGACTGACAGAACTTGTGAACGATCTTAGTGAAGTTACGCAGAGACGCACCCTGAGTCATCAGTACTTTACGGCCCAGCAGGTCGAGCTCCTGAATGCCAGTAGTACCTTCATAGATACAAGCGATCTTAGTATCACGTACCAGCTGCTCCATACCCCACTCAGCGATGAAGCCGTGACCACCGAATACCTGAACACCCAGGTTAGTCGCTTCGTAGCCAGCTTCAGTCAGGAAAGCTTTCGCAATTGGAGTCAGGAAGCCCAGCAGCTCGTCTGCAGCTTTACGCTCTTCTTCGCTTTCCGCTTTCTTAACGATGTCGTTCTGCTGTGCCGCCAGATAAACCAGCGCACGACCACCTTCTGCGAAACACTTCTGAGTCAGCAGCATGCGACGTACGTCTGGGTGAACGATGATTGGGTCAGCTGCTTTCTCAGGCGCTTTAGCACCAGTCAGAGAACGCATAGCCAGACGATCTTTCGCGTACGCCAGTGCGCCCTGGAAAGACGCTTCAGCCGCAGATGCACCCTGCAGAGCAGTACCGATACGGGCAGTGTTCATGAAGGTGAACATGCAGTTCAGACCTTTGTTTTCAGGTCCGATCAGCCAGCCTTTAGCACCGTCGAAGTTCATCACACAGGTCGCGTTGCCGTGGATACCCATTTTGTGTTCGATAGAACCACATACAACACCGTTGCGCTCGCCCGGAGTGCCATCTTCGTTTGGCAGGAACTTAGGAACGATGAACAGAGAGATACCCTTGGTACCTTCTGGAGCACCTGGGAGACGAGCCAGTACAATGTGTACGATGTTCTCTGCCATGTCGTGTTCGCCAGCAGAGATAAAGATTTTAGAACCAGTGATGGCGTAAGAACCGTCAGCGTTTGCTTCCGCTTTGGTCTTCAGGATACCGAGGTCAGAACCACAGTGTGATTCGGTCAGACACATGGTACCAGTCCACTCACCTGAAACCAGCTTGCTCAGGTAGGTGTGTTTCTGTTCTGGCGTACCGTGCAGGTCCAGAGTGTTCATCGCACCGTGAGACAGACCCGGGTACATGCCCCATGACCAGTTAGATGAACCCACCATCTCAGAGATAACAGTACCCAGAGATTCTGGCAGGCCCTGACCGCCATGGTCTTCTTCGTGCGCCAGTGAAGGCCAGCCGCCTTCAACGTACTTAGCGTAAGCTTCTTTAAAGCCAGTTGGCGTGGTTACGGAGCCGTCATCGTGGCGGGTACAACCTTCGATGTCACCAGTACGATTCAGAGGAGCCAGCTCCTGCTCACAGAATTTTGCACCTTCAGTCAGAATGGCGTCGATCATGTCAGGCGTTGCAACCTCAGCATAAGCTGGGATGTTTGCGTAATGACCTGGCATATCCAGCAGTTCGTTCATTACAAACTGAATGTCACGGAGGGGAGCTTTATACTCTGGCATAGGGATGACCTCGTTGCCGTTATTTGTTAGCGCAGCTAGGCTGCCTGATTATTTTCCCGCAGCCCAAAAGCCTGGCAGGACGCAATTTCGATCAGGATATACAATCCAGATTCAAACAAGTGTTTGAAACATACGTTCGCACAATGGAATTGTCAAGCCTGAGAGGGATGCAACATCGGGGATTGATCGCATAGAAATTGAAAAGAAAGGGTTATGACCGATTAAGCCAATCAGGCTTCTTCGTCGAAGAGAGTCCCGGAGGTTGGAAGGCTCGGAGAGCTTATGCGCAGCAATGTTTCGTTGATCTGACGAAGTCTGGCGTTATATTCAGCGAAGCGCTCAGCGACGGAGACGAAACCTTCGTCTTCGTCTTCATCGGAGCCTGACTGAGCCTGTCGCGCCGCTTCGATCTCTGCACGCATGTCATCGCGCTTCTGATCTCTCGATTCTGCTTCTGCGCTCAGGTCTTCGCGTTGCTGCTGAGCAATATCGGCCTGAGCTTCGGCCATTTTCTGTGCCGCCATGGCAGCGACCTGACGGTCCTGAGCAGATGGTTCCGCAGGTGCCAGCGCTGCCCGCCGGACACGCGCCATCTTCTCGTAAGTCGCGGAGGGATCTCCCGGCACGTCCGAGACATCAATACTGACTTCACCTGATACCGCGTACCTCTGACCATCAGGACCTTTGGTAAAGCTGTACGTCGGTGCACTCGCCAACTGCCCACCAATTGCCTGATGGGCTCTTTCATGGTTCCGAACTTCAATATCCCGGCTCTGTAGTTGCCGTACGAGGTCAGCATCCTCCTGCTGCTTACGCATGTCAGCGTCAGGCTGGCGGACGGATGAAGAGGCGCCATCAAGGGTCTTCCCCGCTTCGGGAGCGGCATTTACCGGGGAGTCGGCACCGACGTCTGTCGTTGCATCAGTGCCTATGTTGGTATTTTGGGGGCTTCTCTCAGCCCGCGAAGAATAAGCGGGCTCAGGAGCGGTGAAGAGTACACCTGACGCTATCTGCATATAACGCCCTCAGGGGATTACGCCTGCGTATCGATAAGAGAACCCAGCTGACGGTCGGCTGCCTGCAGTACTTTCGCGTTTGCGTCAGTAGCCTGCTGACCCTGCTTCATGTCTGTCATCGCAGACGCAAGATCTCCGGTCCCCTCAACGGGACGCTCGGTTGTAGTTTCAACGACGGTCTGGGCAGCCTTGGCAACCTGCTCGGTTCCCTGACTGACACCATATGCTGCGGTGGCGAACGTCGAACCTGCTGTTGATCCTATATTCATAACGACCTCTGCTGAACAAATGTTCCTGATCATTATTTAATCAAATCAAAAACAAAAACGCCATCCCGGACAGGATGGCGTTTAGACTGATTTCTTATATAAATCAGTGAGTTTGTGCTGACTGCTGAGAAGCGTCATAAAAAAGATCAGCATTCTGCTCAGGTTGCGCCAATATCTCGTCAAGCTCCTGTGGGGCCTTGGTAACCCGATGTTCTGAGTTGATTCCCAGTTTACGGAACAGATCCTGGTCCTTGTTAGCAGCCGGGTTAGGAGTCGTCAGTAAGCACTCACCATAGAAAATGGAATTAGCCCCGGCAAAGAAGCACATTGCCTGCATTTCTTCCGACATTTCCTCTCGCCCAGCACTCAGACGAACATGAGACGCTGGCATCATAATGCGGGCTGCTGCAATGGTGCGGATGAAATCCAGAGGATCAAGATCGCCCTGAGTCTCAAGCGGCGTGCCCGCCACTTTCACCAACTGGTTAATCGGTACTGAATCGGGATGTACCGGAAGATTAGCCAACTGAGCCAGAAGACCCGCACGGTCTTTATGGGACTCGCCCATCCCCAGAATGCCACCGGAGCATACTTTCATGCCGGCGTTACGCACATTAGCCAGAGTATTCAGGCGATCTGAATACGTGCGCGTCGTGATAATTTCACCATAAAACTCAGGCGACGTATCAAGATTGTGGTTGTAGTAATCGAGGCCCGCTTCAGCGAGGGCATCCGCCTTCTTATCATCCAGCATGCCGAGCGTCATGCAGGTTTCGAGGCCCAACTCTTTCACGCCCTTAACCATCGCGAGTACGTAAGGCATATCTTTGTCGCGCGGCGAACGCCACGCAGCGCCCATACAAAAACGATCCGAACCCGCAGCCTTAGCCGCCTTGGCCTTCTCAATAACCGCCTCAACTTCCATCAGGCGTTCACGCTCCAGTCCGGTGTCGTAGCGGGCACTCTGAGGGCAGTACGCACAATCTTCCGGGCATGCACCCGTCTTAATGGACAGTAAGGTACTTACCTGTACGGCGTTCGGGTCATGATACTCACGGTGCACGGTCTGAGCCTGAAAAAGCAGATCATTAAACGGCGTGTTCAGTAGCTGCTCGACTTCTTCAACAGTCCAGTCGTGGCGAACAGTGCTCATCATGGTACCCTCAGTTTGGTGTCAGTATCACGGATGATAAAGATGAGGCATAACTGGTCAACCCTGATGAAAATCCGGGGTAACCTCAGTACGTTTTTTGATCAACTCTTCGAGTGTGAGCTCTGCCTTGAGCCCGATGGCAGCAGTACAGGAATCTGCGAGGAGTGCCTGAACCGCTTACCCTACATGGGACTTGCCTGCCCGCAGTGCAGCGAAAGTGTTTCGACGGAGGGGTTGTGCGGTCGCTGCCAGCGAACGCCACCAGCGTACGACTACAGCTATTGCTCTCTCAGTTACGAACACCCGCTTCCTCACTGGCTGCATCGCTGTAAGGACAAACGCGATACCAGGCAAATCAGCCGGATGCAGACGCTCATGCTGATGGCACGTCCTGCCTTAGATGACCAGCCTGAAAACTACCCAGATATGGTTACCTGCATACCCACCAGCCACCGACGACGACTCTGGCGCGGTTTTAACCTGAGTGAAGAATTGGCCCGCGCAGTCGCCCATGATCTCGGCCTGCCATTCCATCGTCTTCTGAAGAAAACGAAACACCAGGAGCAACGTGGACGTTCCGCCAGACAGCGAGCCAGTAGTCAAACCGATATGCGCGTAGAAACCAATCTCAACCTTGCTGGCAAACACATTCTTATCGTTGATGATGTCATGACTACCGGCAGCACGCTTCACACCGCTGCAGCACTTCTGAAAGAATCCAATGCGCAGAAGGTCGGCGCCTGGTGTTTTGCCAGAACACCGAAAACCCGATAAACCCAGCTCACCTTCAGGCATAATGTCCACCACACTCATGTTCCGGATTCCGCTATGCACGCCTACGCCGATTTAAGCCACGACCTGGTCATGGACGCAATTGAATCGCTCGGATACCTCTGCGATGCCCGCGTAATGGCATTAAACAGCTATGAAAACCGTGTATTTCAGGTAGGCATTGAAGATGAACAACCTTTAATCGCCAAGTTCTATCGCCCGACTCGCTGGACTGATGAGAGCATCCGTGAGGAGCACCAGTTTCTGCTTTCGCTGGCCACAGAAGATGTGCCCGTCATTGCTCCGATAGAGATAAATAACGAAACTTTATTCACCTATGGCGGTTTCCGTTTTGCACTTTTTCCTCGCCGCGGTGGTCACGCTCCCGAACTGAGTAATGACGACGACCTGGAACTGATTGGGCGCTGGCTTGCTCGCCTGCATAACATTGGTGAGACCACACCGTTTATTCACCGGCCGCATATCAATGGCAGTGAAGATATTTCCGCAGCAGCAGATACCGTACTTGCCAGCGGTTTAATGCCTGAGGATTATCATGCGGCGTACACGTCACTCATCAGAGACATCTGCGCACATACAGATCAGATCAAGCTGTCGAATCATTCACAGATTCGTCTGCATGGTGACATGCACACGGGCAATCTGATTATCCGGGACGAGAACCTCTACCTCGTCGACTTCGATGACTGCGCTCAGGGTCCTGCAATGCAGGATATCTGGATGTTACTCAGTGGCAGCCGAGAGGAACATCGCCAACAAATCATGGTCATAGCAGAAGGCTACAGCATGTTTCGCAGATTTCCTGCAGAGGAACTCCCTCTGATAGAGATCCTGTGTACACGACGAATTGTTCGACATGCCGCCTGGCTGAGCCAGCGCTGGGACGACCCGGCATTTCCGGTGGCATTCCCGTGGTTTGCATCACACCGCTACTGGTCAGAACATTTACTGGCACTGCGTGAGCAACTGTCCGCACTGCAAGAAGAACCACTGGCATTACCTGTATTTTAAAGAGGATGTTATGAAAAAGTACCTGATCGCTACCGCCATTTCTGCCGCAACTATTACGACCGTTTCTGCGGAGGAAAATAACCTGCGTAATGCGCTTTATCTCGGCGGTGCCGTTAATCACAACGTCATTGATTCACCGTTCGGCGGCGACGAGTTGGACGCCAATGGCTACTCGCTGTTTGGGGGGTATAAGTTCGACAACTCGGTTGCCGACCTGATGACAGCAGTTGAGTTTGGATACAGTGACACGGGCGATTTTTACAACAGCAATGGTAACGGTGACGAGGATATCAATGGTGTCTGGGTCGCTGCGGTTGCAGAAAAGTACCTGCCGGAAATTGACCCACGCTTAAGCGTTATTGGTCGCGGTGGCCTGGACCTGGGTGACGACGACGGTATTTTTCTCGGCGCAGGTGCCGGATTTAAAGTAAACGAACAGGTCGGGCTTCGCGCAGAATTTATTAATAAAGATGCATCCTCTGTTTATCAGGTTGGCGCCTTGTTTCATTTCTAAGTTCATTACCTGACTAGTAATCTGATCCTGACTAATGACCTGATTAATAATCTGAGTCAGGATAAATAAAAATGCCCGGCCTGAAATACAACTCAGTGCCGGGCATTTTTATGCATAAAGTGGATTAAAAAAGCTCCCCACCCTAAATGGATGAGGAGCTCTCTTAGATCAGGGAGATAAACCTCCCCATCAGGTTCGCAGTCAGAGTATCAGCGAACACCGCCACGGCGCAGGGCCGCTGGAGTGTAGTCAGAATAAGTACGCTCAAATTCGTACTGGTAACCTGACTCTTCTTCGTTATCCAGACCCAGAGCCAGGTAGCGTCCTGAGTTCAGGTCGTACAGTGTCTCGATGGCATACCAAGGCACTTTACGGTCGAAGTAGAACATGTTGTGTGATTCAGCCACACGCCACAGTTCGCCACGGCCGTCGTAATGATCGATCTCAGTCGCCTGCCAGGTATCTTCATCGATGTAGAAAACACGCTTAGCGTATACATGACGCTGACCATCTTTCAGAGTCGCAGTTACTTTCCACACACGGTGCAGTTCGTAACGGGTCAGGTCCTGGTTGATGTGACCCGCCTTGACGATATCGTCATACTTCAGGCTGGTGTCTTTCAGCTTATATGAGTTGTATGGAATGTAGACTTCCTGCTTACCTTCTAACTTCCACTCATAACGGTCCGGAGAACCGTTGAACATGTCGAAGTTATCCGCAGTACGCAGGCCGTCAGACGCGGTACCCGGGCCGTCGTAGGCAACCTGAGGCGCACGACGTACACGACGCTGACCAGCGTTGTATACCCAGGCTTTACGAGGCTCTTTCACCTGGTCCAGTGTTTCGTGAACCAGCAGTACGTTACCGGCCAGACGCGCTGGAGACAGAACGTCCTGCTTGAAGTAGAACAGCACGTTGTCATCTTTATCTGCCTGGAAATCGACCAGATTATTACGGTAGGTGAATTCGTCTTTAAAACGAACCACCGTGTAATCACCGTTCACCTGAGGGGTTACCTGACCGATGATACGGCTGACCGACCCACCGCGATAGCGGGTGATGTGGTTCCAGATAACCTCAACACCTGTCTGAGGGAATGGAAAAGGCACGCCAAAGGTAAAGTTGGCGATACCGTTACCGTCGTTCAGCAGTGAGGTATTTACAGCATTCTTCTTGGTCTCGTCGTATACCTCCTGTGGATAAGCAGCCGAACGAACGGTCTTGTAAACCGGCATTTTGTAGGTGTCGGGATACTTCTCGAACATGGCCTTCTGACCGTCTGTCAGATTCGCCGCATAGTCCTTATAATTCGCTGCGGTAATCACAAATTCAGGCTTGTCACCAGCGAACGGATTACCAAGACGACCGTTCTTGTCGACGCTCGCGGCGTCAGTAGCCAGACCGCCAGTCCACGCTGGAATATTGCCCTGCGCTTCTTTAATTGCACCTACTGGAGTCAGCTCTGTACCCAGTTTGGCCGCCTGATCAGCACTCACACCCGCGTGTGCAGAACCCATCAGCATGGAGAGGGCCGCAGCCGCTCCCCAGATTTTAAATTGTTTCTTCAACATATTCGGAACCTCTGTGTAACTTGTTTAACTGCTCAGAATGAATATTTAGCAGAAAGACTGATGTTGTCGCGGTCTTTCAACTGGTTATATTTGCCACCCGAGAAGTTAGTGTAGGACACGTCAACGGATGTCTGGTTCAGATACAGGAATGACACACCCAGACCAACGGTCAGACGATCATCAATAAACTGTGAACCTGGCTCTGGGCCATAACCTTTGTCATAAGCAACCGACAGATTAGGCGTCATGTTCACACCCGCGAAGGCGTTGTTATACGTCAGGCCAGAACGCAGACGGATACCACCTGATAGCTTGGTGGTGTAACCATCATCAGTACAGTAGTCAGTATTTACGTTCGCAGACGTACCGCCATCGAAACAGTAGTTAGTATCACCACCCGCTGCGAAGACGCCGTCGTTGTTACCAATGCCGTAAGCACCTGAGCGGCCATAACGGGCATCATCAGTATCCGGAAGGTCAGGGATATAGGTCGCACCAATTTCACCAACAAGCGCTAGACGGTCAGCACCTAATACACGATCAAAGAACATGATATAGGTCGACTGTGCCTGCCAGATGTCAAACTCGTCGTAGCCCTTACCAACTTCACCGTAGAGGTCAGAAGCACTACCTGCTTCTTGAGCACGTTGCTGATACAGACGGCTCCATGGCGCACCGTTACCTGCCAGAATCAGCTCAAATGCGTTCCACTGTATTGGCATATCCGGCTTGTAACTGATTTCACCTGAGATAGACGCACCACTTGCAGTACTACGCGCAAACGAGATACCAGCAATCTTGATGTCTTCAGGGTAAGCGATCTGATACAACGGACGATACGTGTTATAGGACGCATCAGGGTTAACTTCCAAATTCGGTGTACCGGTCAGAACGCCAAGACGATCCTGGTTGGTGATCACACCGTTGATGTATGGAAGGCGGCTATGAATGTTCATGTAGTAGAAACCGAATTCGGTGTCACCCAACGCTTCTGAATACCAACGTACGGCCATACCATACTGGCCACTGTCGCTCGGTTCTTCATCTTCGATTCGCTCTGTTACTGGTGCTACGCGGTTTGCAAGCGGAACCCCCGTGTCTATCTCCAGATCACGAAAAGCGAGAATATCGCGTTCATCGGCTTCGCCACCGAGGATCACAGGCCCACAACCGTCGGCTACGAAATCAACTGTTGAGAAGAACGTGCCGCACGGGTCACTGCGCGTATGATCCCACTCCAGCTGATAGAAAGCTTCCAGAGTGATTTCACCCGTCAGACCAATCGAGGTATAGAACATGTTGACTGGCAGCAGGCCCTCTTTCAGCTCGGCACCCGGCTTACGGAATGCTGAAGCATCCACTGGGTTAACGCTGTTGATACCACCCTGAATGAAGGTACTTTCACCCCAGCTGATAACCTGGCGACCAAGACGGAAGGTCACTGGTACATAGTTGATGTCATAGTCTGCCCAGACGAAAGCATCTAACAGTTCGGCACCACGACCGGCGGCGTTTTCAGTATCTTCGTTCAACTGTTTGAACTCAGTGTCCTGATCCATGATCGCATGATCATAGTAAGCGCGGGCACGGAAGAAACCACCGTAGTTGCGGTAGCTCATTTCGAGATCACCGCTCCACTTGAAGACATTTGTATAAATGTCTCCCTGATCGTAATTCAGCGTACCGTCGTCGTAGTTGTATGACGCACCGTAAGTGGTTTCATCAATAGCAGAACCATTGCCTACCATAATCTGGCCACGATCACGTTCTTCTACACGCCAGCCAATACCGTACGACACTGTGTTTGCCAGTTGAATATTCAACTCGCCAACGTTGTACTCAATTGCTTGAGCTGACGTGACTGCTCCCGCCATGGCCAGAGCCAGCGGAGTCTTTTTAAACATCTGATAAATTGCTTTATTCATGATTTTTATTCTCCGCAACTCAATTGCTTTCTAAAACGGCAGTGTTAGTAACGGTGTAACTACCCAGAATCAGGCTCACTGACTGACCAAGCATTTCAAGGAACACTGCACTGTCGTCAGAATTTGCGAACGTACTATGAGTACCAGACGCAAAGCGAACTTCCGCACGCAAAGGTGTAGCCAGATCACCAACAGTCGTTGCGCTCGTTACAGCCTCAGTATTCAGCACAGTAGTCAAACCTTGAGTACCCGCAAGAGGAGCAAAGGCCGTATCGATTCCTGCTGGCAATCCGAGCGCAGATGCAAAGGCAGCGTATGGGTTGGTGCCTGCATCGGCGAAGTAATCGCTGTTAGGAACGGTATGATCAGGCAAATAGACGCCAGCGGCTTTAAAACCATCTGGGTATGAGATGCCTGAAGCATCACTTGGTAACGCATTACCACCCACCATATTAAAGGCAACGACAGGCGTGTCTGTTGCAGCGAGCATGCTTCCAGAGTTGGCTGGATCTGCAACATCTACTGCTGACTGGAATACGTACATAAACTTCTCGAAGTTCTCAGTACCCTGAGTCACACCAGAAGCGGCGAGACCACCGACTACCACCGGTCCAAAGGATGGCGAATTTTCAAGAAGCTTAGTCAGGTTCGCACCACCATTAGCGAGAATTACGCCCTGAACTTCATTCAGGCTATCGTTGGCTGCAAGCACAGCTGGTGAGTTGTTCACTGCTGCGTAGGTCGTCGCAACAATCGCTCCCAGAGAGTGTCCAGCGACAAACACCTTAGTCTCATCCAGCTCTAACGCAGCACCCGCTGCAACAACAGCATCACTGACGTTACCAATACTGGCATTCAGGTTAAGCAGGTCTACAACCGCCTGTCTGAGGTTGTCGCGAGTACGAGTGAAATTAGACAGGTTGATAAAAGTCGAACCTGAGGTACCGGCATCCTCAGCACCAAACTCCATAGCAACCCGAGCGTTCACACTGTTCTGGTAAACATTGCCGTGACGCTCCTTAATGCTGGCAAAAGTGGTGTTACCACCGCCAACCTGAGCTGCAATAACGCCTGCCCATGGTGAGGACGTATCTGCACCCAGAGCGACTTCCATATTGAATGGGAGCAATGCATTAGCTATCGGGTCACCATTACTATCGCTGGTGATTGGGGCAATGCCATGCAATGGCAAGTCAATTGCTACCGTTGCAATACAGTTAGCTGCCAGCCCCGCCGCATAAGGTAGAGCATTGCCTCGGCTACCAGTAATGCCATGCACATACATCACAACCGGAACGGAAGTCAGACCGGAACAGTCACGAGCACCCTGAACAAGTCCACCTGCGGAGTAATCAACCTGATCAGGCATAGTGATAAGCAGTGGCGCAACATTATCGCTTTCCTGAGGCTCAGGGAACGGGTAGCGATAGGTTACGTTGGTCGACTCATCGTCATCTTTAGGAGGCGTTGTACCCGCTTCGTTACCCAGCGCTCCGTCAAGTACAGCACCAACCGTCGTATTGGCAGACCAGTCAGGATCGGCCGCCATCGCGGCACTGATACCAGCTGCAGTAAGCTCGGTAGTCAAGGTGACATCGCCCAGGAAATCCGGCAGCTCAATCTGCCCCTGATAGTAGCGAGTCGCAGTATCTGCCGAACCCAAGAATGTCGCAGGTGATGCGCCATTGCCACCAATCGCACCATCTACTGATGCTCCATTCACAACGGCAACATTGCGTGCAGTAGGCCGATCAACAAGCTCGTTAAGCGTGACCGCTGATTGCGCACCGATCAAACTACTGATATCGGCAGAGGCAATTGATCCGTATACCTGGCCAGGATAAATATCCAAAGCCTTCACCCCAGCAACCTGCTCATCCGTAACTGCAGCAAGTTGTGCTGGGTCATTGGGGTTACCCATAGCGCTGGCAACAGCGATAGAGCGAGCGACAATATCTTCAAGCTGACCACCGGCGAATTCGTCAGTCAGATCTTCTGCTGCCTCCAACGTCAGATTGGCTGCGATGAACTGCGCAGGGTTAGCGTAAGAAGTAAGAACGTCTAAAGAGCCGTCAGTAGTAAATGCATAGTTCAGGACGATATTATCCTGGGAGAGAGCTCCGCCGGATGCAGCTGCCAGAAACTGTCCTGACAGTGCTTCCCAACCCTGTACTGCATCACGAACCGGTTGCAAAGCCGGTGATGGAAGACCCAGATTCCCGCTCACCAGTTCATATTCGGCAGAGGTTGCGACCGCCTCTCCTGAAACGGACTGGATTCCGTCGGTAAGTACTACGAGGTACTTGGTCTTAGCACTAAGCGGCGTCATGGGCGTAATAGCCACAGAAGGTGTTGAGCCATCACCGAGCTCAACATAGCGTGCCATGTAGTCAGTACCCGCTACCGGCTGATCGTCCGAGAATGGGGAGGAAGGAGTATCCGCGTAAGCAGTGTTCGCAAGAATCGTCTTAATATCCAGCGCATCAATATTTGCATTGTCATCACTGTTCTTCAGCGCGATAAGGAAAACACTTTGCCCAGCAACTACGGTATCCGCGTCAAGCAGGCCGTTAAAAGGAATGTAGAAAGTAGCCGTTGTAGAGAAGCCAGGCAGATCATTCAGTGCGGTAGTTACGGGCGGCGTCGTATCTGCGGTGGCCGCAGTGCCATCAGTTGCCGAAGCTGAAGCAAAAACCAGATCGGTATTCAGTGGTAATTGGGAGTTTGCGGCAGAAAAAATCGGAGTAATCCGCGATGGAGTGCTCCCATCAGAACCGGCAGTCACCGCCCCGGTATCAACTTTATAATCACCGCCAGTCTTACAGCCCGCAAGACCTGCGGCTGTGGCTGCGATGGCCAGACTGAGTAAAGTCTTCTTCACCATACATGTACCTGTAATGTGTTGTTATGGTTATTCAAATGCGCTGGTACACACATCCCTTGCGGATATCAGCAATCACCTGACTATAATCCCGTCGACTCATACCCTCATCACTCGAAAGTATGATTCGCCTCCTTAAACCGGGGCATTTTGTATCTGATCGTAATCAACCATAGTCCAGATCGGCCAACCTACCAAACCGGGGGATAGGATTTACGCACCCCTTTGTCATAGAATAGGCGCCCTTTTAAACCAACCCTCATTCCCGAACAGGAGATCCCTATGTCGTCCAATCAGGATTCCGTTGTAATTGTTGCTGGTGCCCGTACCCCAATGGGCGGCTTTATGGGCAGCCTCAGTTCAGTCTCTGCACCCGAGCTTGGTGCTATCGCAATTGAAGAAGCAGTGAAGCGCTCTGGCCTGCAACCAGCTGATGTTCAGGAAGTTATCATGGGTAACGTACTGTCTGCTGGTCTGCGTCAGGGTCCTGCACGTCAGGCGATGCGCAAGGCAGGTCTGCCGGATAACACTGGCGCAACCACCATCAACAAACTTTGTGGCTCTGGCATGAAAGCCACCATGATGGCTCATGATGCAATCAAAGCCGGTTCTGTTGATATCGCGGTATCCGGCGGCATGGAGTCCATGTCAAAAGCCCCTTACATCCTGGAAAACGCACGCGGTGGCTATCGCATGGGCCACGGCGATCAGGCCAAAGACCACATGTTCTTCGATGGTCTTGAAGATGCAGAGACTGGCAAACTGATGGGTGCTTTCGCTCAGGACATGTCAGATAAGAAGGAATACACCCGCGAGCAGATGGACGAATACGCGATCCGCTCCCTGAATCGTGCTAAAGACGCGATTGAGAAAGGTCTGAACACCGCTGAAATCGTACCGGTTACTGTAAAGAGCCGCCGTGGTGAGACTGTCGTTGAACAGGACGAGCAACCATTCAACGCCAACATCGAAAAAATCCCATCTCTGCGCCCGGCATTTGCGAAAGACGGCACTATCACAGCTGCTAACGCTTCATCTATCTCTGATGGCGCTTCGGCACTGGTACTGGCACGCGAATCCGTTGCCGCTGAAAAAGGTCTGACGCCGGTTGCCCGTATCGTGGCACACAGCACTCACTCTCAACACCCTTCTGAGTTCACGGCCGCACCTTGTGGTGCTATCGAAACCCTACTGGCAAAAACCGGCTGGAACAAAGACGACGTTGATCTGTGGGAAATCAACGAAGCTTTCGCCATGGTCGCTATGATGCCTATCGACGCATTCGGACTGGATGCTGAGAAAGTAAACATCTATGGCGGCGCCTGCGCACAGGGCCACCCGGTTGGCTCTACTGGCTCGCGTCTGATTGTGACTCTGATGAACGCCCTGAAAAACACCGGCGGCAAGAAAGGTATTGCTGCTCTGTGTATCGGTGGTGGTGAAGCAGTTGCCGTTGCAATCGAGATGATCTGATTGCAGCGCTAACGAAAGAAGCCGGCTTAACGCCGGCTTTTTTGTGCCTCGCACATAGCGAGCTTACTTAGAGAGTTAAAGCGTCTGTGAAGTCGTCACAGCAAGGCAAAAATCTTCGAGAAAGCGGAGCTAGTTATAAAACTGAGCCGTCGGCGAAGAAGTCATAGCGCGGCAAACATCGGCCAAAGATACGGAGCGTTTATATCAGTTAAAGCGTCAGCGAGGCGGTCACAGCAAGGCAAAAACATTCGAGAAAGCGGAGTTTACTTTAGTAAATGAGCATTTCGAGAAGGTTTTTAACAACGCTGTGACAACGCAGCTAGCTTTAAAACACGATTGTTTTGTTACCGTGGAGCAACACCCTATCTTCCAAATGACTCCGCACCCCTCTCGCCAGCACTGACTTCTCAACGTCTTTGCCTAAACGCACCATGTCTTCGACCGTATCGTTATGACTGATGCGGATTACGTCCTGATCAATGATAGGCCCGGCATCCAGCTCCTGGGTCACGTAGTGGCAGGTAGCACCGATCAGTTTTACACCGCGTTCTGCGGCCTGGTGATATGGCTTGGCCCCTACAAACGATGGCAGGAAGCTGTGATGAATATTGATCACTTGCCCAACGTATTGCTCACAGATTTCTGGCGGCAGAATCTGCATATAGCGCGCGAGTACGATGGTATCGGCCTTGTGTTCTTCGACAATCTCTGTCACCCGGCGGAAGTGTTCGGCCTTGTTATCTTTATCAACCGGTACATGAAAGTACGGAATACCGTGCCATTCCACCAGCGAGCGCAAGTCGTCGTGATTTGAGATCACGCATGGGATATCACACTCAAGCTCCCCACTGTGCCAGCGGTGCAGAAGATCAACCAGGCAGTGGCTCTGCTTACTCGCCATCAGGATGACCTTCTTAGGTGAACCACTGTCGCTGAGCTGCCAGTCCATCTCGAATTCGTCGGCAATCGGCGCAAAAGCTGCCTTCAGCCCATCAGCATCAAATGGCAGGGAGTCTGCGCGGATACAATGACGCATAAAAAAGCGTCCGCTAACCGGGTCTGAATAGTGGTTTGCCTGAACAATCCAGCCACCGTGCCCCGAAAAAAACTGGCCAATTTTAGCCACGATGCCGACCCTGTCAGGACAGGAGATAGTCAGCCTGAATACTCTTTCCATAATGTGATACATCACTCAATAACGATAGCCACCAGCTTGCATCCAGAAACCTTTCATGGTCAACTCTTTGACGCTCTAATGACTGTTCAGAACTAAAACAGAGACGGATCTATGTTACTCCTAAGGACACTCTTACTCAGCCTTTTTTTCAGCTTGCCTGCGCATGCATCAACTCTGGCAGAAGAGCTTAGCGTTTTTAAGCTGAGTACCAGTGTTAAGATTTTGCTTCTAAAGTACTACCACGTCCAGGCGGATGAGGGAAATCCTCAACTCGTCGAGGAAGTTCTGCGCCATCGCGAAGAAGTCAGTCTTCAGAAAAGTCTTCTGCTCGAGGATCTTGGAGCTAATTTTCCTGCGAGAACTCAAGGGATCCAGACCCACTGGGACGAATTTAATAGCCTGCTCGATGAGAACATCGCTGAAATCCGCGAAAGCAATTACCCTGAACTGCAAGTCGTCACTCTGATGCGCAAAGCGCAGCGAGCTATGTTGCAGGAATTAGAATTACTTTCTGACCAGATACTGGCAGAAAACGAGCTTACTCTGTCAGAACTCACTGTCTGGCAGCGTCAGCAGAAAAACCTGCTCCTTGAAGTGGTTGAACGTTACATCGAACGTGCGGCGTCCTCTATGGGAGCTCCCCTGACCATTGATAACGTCGACATCCGAGTACTATGCCAGCAGTTTGAGCGCGGTATTGCCGATATGAAGAGCCGCGTCACGGCAAGTGAAGCTCAGCGCCAGCTCAGCAAGATTCATAGCCAGTGGCTGTTTATCGAAACAGCGGCAACCGATACCAACGCCCGACTGGTTCCGTTTCTCGTCATGCGTTATGCGGACGGTATTCTTGGTCGTCTTGATGACGTTGCTCACCACATCTGAGACCTGAGTAAGAGGTTTTAGCCATCGGACGCGCTATACTTTAAGTTCAGAAGCCAGAAAAAGTAGCCGATGGGTTTAATTGTTTTCGACATGGGGCGCAGAGTAGAAACGCCCGTAAACAGCCCACGCCGGCGCGTGTCGCCGGTAGAGCGAACTTCTGCGGTTTCCAATATCGAAAACGAGCCTGATCAGGCACTATCATCCGACGATCTGATTTACTCCCCAGAAGGTACCACCGAACGTCAGGAGCATGCTCCACAGACGGTTGCCTTCGCCGCCGACATCATGACCCGTAATGTCATTACCATTCGCCAGGAAACAACAATCCGGGACGCCTACCAGCTCATGCGGGAGCACGACATTCACCATCTGCCGATCATCGACGAACACGATAATCTTCAGGCGTTAATTTCAGACCGGCGCATATTAAGAGCACTGGCCGAGCAACGTTCTATAGAACATGACTCCGTCATGACGGTTGCCGTCAGACCAGTCTATTGCACAGCAGAGAGCACCGACATACGACAGACAGCAAGACTACTTACGGAATATCACATCGGTGCCCTCCCTGTGCTTAATAACAAAGAACAACTGACAGGTATCATCACCCGCAGTGATTTACTGCACCTGCTCAGTGAATATGGCCCGCTGGAATTGTGGGCCTGACATGCCCTTAGGTGGGCATTAAGGAGAATGATTTTGGCTAAACAATATGAGTTAATTCACCCGAAGACACATCTACGCGTGCTTTCGCAGTATGAAATTCAGCAGCTTAAAGATGTCAGCAGCGGTGCTCACGAGCTGCTCCGTCGCTGCTCATTCGCAGTCCTCTCTGCCGGAAGCCTGGAGGATGACTACACCCGACTGGAAGAGAGCTACAAGAACTTCAATATCACTGTCGAGCAGGAAGAGCGCGGCATTGTATTGCAACTCAGCGGTGCGCCAAGCGGTGCATTTGTTGACGATGAAATTATCCGGGGTGTACGCGAGCAGCTTTTTTCTGTGCTGCGGGACATCCTCTATGCGGAAGAAAATATCCTGAAAGCCCATCGTTTTGATTTAGATAAAAGCGAAGATATTACCAATGCGGTATTCCATATTCTGCGCAATGCAAACCTGCTAAAGCCAGACGTAGAACCTAAACTAGTCGTCTGTTGGGGTGGGCATTCCATTCCGCCTAACGAATATCAATACACCAAGGAAGTCGGCTATGAACTGGGGCTTCGAGGCCTTGATATCGGTACGGGCTGTGGTCCAGGTGCCATGAAAGGACCGATGAAAGGTGCGACCATTGGCCATGCTAAGCAGCATATCCGAAACGGTCGCTACATCGGTATTACCGAGCCCGGTATTATTGCTGCCGAATCACCCAACCCAATCGTCAACGAGTTGGTGATCCTGCCGGATATCGAAAAGAGGCTGGAAGCCTTCGTTCGCATGGCGCACGGAATTATTATTTTCCCTGGTGGCCCGGGTACCGCCGAAGAGATCTTATATATCCTCGGTGTTTTGTCGCACCCGGCAAATAAGGATATTCCCTTCCCTCTGATAATTACCGGCCCAGAAGAAACCCGGGCATATCTCGAAGACATTAATCGCTTCATCGGCGATACGCTCGGAAAAGAAGCTCAGGCGCGTTATGAACTGGTGATTAATGATCCGGTGACGGTTGCGAGAAAAATGAAAGCCGGTATGGAAGCCGTTCGACAGTATCGCCGTGATAACAACGACGCCTACTTTTTCAACTGGACCTTAAAAATCGATCATGATTTTCAGGTGCCTTTTGAACCGACCCACGCCAACATGAAAACCCTTCGTTTAACGCACGATGCTCCGTTCCATGAGCTGGCCGCAGATCTGCGCAGAGCATTTTCAGGTATCGTGGCCGGTAACGTGAAGGCCGATGGCGTTAAGCTGGTGCGTAAGCATGGGCCTTATGAAATTCACGGCGACGCAGATATTCTCGACGGTATGGACCGTTTACTGCGAGCCATGGTTGACCATGGCCGAATGAAAATCAGTGGAAAATATGATCCGTGCTACCGGATCGTAAAATCCTGAAGGTTATTGTTTTGCGCTGAGGCGTGCTGCTGCCTTTCCGGATAGGTTGGCAGCACGATCCATGACATGGAAAATGACGTTCTGCTCGTTCACGCCAGACACCATTGCGGCCCCCGGACCTGTTGCATAAATCGCCACATCTTCACCGCCATGCGTTTCTGAATCACGTGGAATCAGAGCCTCCTGATGATAACCAGCGGCCTCCGTATTCATACCGGTAATATCTTTACGTCCTGCATTAATTGGCTCTTCGTATACAAGTTCGGCGTCTGTTTCACCACCCAGGTGATGATGTCCGCGACCGTTCATATAACCCAACGTAGTATACGGCAGGCCATCACCGGCCATGGTGGGTTCTGTCTCACCGGGCGCAACGACTTTACCAAGAATAGGATTACCGCGCTTAGGATACCCTGCAATGGTAAATACATGACTGTGATCAGCAGTAACGATAATCAAAGTATCTTCCGGAGAAGTCATAGACTCGGCGAGAGCAACAGCATCAGAAAACTCTCGGGTCTCATTGAGCGCATTAAACGCATTTCCGGCGTGGTGCGCATGGTCAATACGACCGGATTCCACCATGAGAAAGAACCCCTCCTCACTGCCTGACAACAACTTAATCGCTTTTTCTGTCATCTGGCTAAGTGATGGCTCCCCTAATGTGTCCTGGTTGCGATCTGCCTCAAACCGCATATGCGCCTCTTCAAACAAGCCCAGCACAGGAGTGCTCGTCACCCTATTAAACCCTTGCCCATCAATCACCAGATGGCCTTGCGGATTCTGGGCTTTCCATTCTTCCATCAGATTACGGCCATCAGTACGATCACCTTCTACCGTACTTCTGGCATCGGGGGTATTAGACTGAACATCATCAGGAAGAAAATGTCGACGACCGCCACCAAAAGCGAGTTCGATGCCATCTACCGCGACACCATAGTCTTGCAAAGTACGTTGCCTGAAACTCAGAAACTGCGAAGCAATATCCTCGCAGCCTGCTTCAACTGCAGCTTCCGGCATATCCGAAATATCTTCCCAGTTGCGTTCAGAAGAATATGCGTAAGTAGCCGCCGGAGTCGCATGGGTTAAGCGAGCTGTCGTGACTATCCCAGTTTTCTTACCGGCTAACTCAGCGAGAAGCAGAGCCGAAGGGACTTCATCCTCCACACGGTGACAAAGACCACGTTCTGCGCTCTCAGCCAGACCAATAACACCGGCGTCCGTCTTAACACCAGACATCATTGCGGTCATAGTGCCTGCTGAATCAGGAGTCTGAGCATCAACATTGTAGGTTTTACTTAAACCAGTAAAAGGAAATTTCTCAAAACTGAGCAGATTCTCCTCACCACTCATGCCCTGCTGCTGTCCGGCGTAGATTCGGGCGGCTGTGACTGTTGATATTCCCATGCCGTCACCAACAAACAAGATCACGTTCTTGGCAGGTGTAGTCTCTCGTAAAACTTCGCGTTTACTTTTTATGGCAGACCGCCCCTCGACAAACCAGGCGTTATCCTGAGGTAAGAAGTCCAGTGGTGCTTCGTTTTTAGTCTCATAGAGACACCCAGTCATTGAAATAACAAGAGAGATTAGAGTACCAACGTAAACACTGCGCATCGTTATTTCCATTACTAAAAACCTTAGAACATTAACCTTTGGATTTTACATATTTATTAATACCCATGCCTTTTTATCCGCATTTTTTGTAATAAATAATTCACCACCTGGGTTACAGAAGTTAAACATTTCTGTCACAGACCACACTTAGCCAGAGCGCTCCTGAAACCTATAACGAAGCAATATTGGGGAACCGTGATGAAACTGAAATTATTAGCAATCGCTGTAGCATCAGCGTCACTGCTGACTGCTTGTGGTGGAGAAGATGGTGACGATGGTCGCGACGGTCTGAATGGACTGAATGGCCAGAACGGAGTTTCGCCTGACGCAGCTCCGGGCGCACCAGGCTCAGATGGTGCCAACGGTGAAGATGGCCAGGATGGCGCCGACGGTAAAGATGGTGCGAATGCTGACGCCGGTGCAGGTACTCTGACGCGCATCGCGACTGTACCTTCCGGTGCTGAAGTAACGGGGCTGTTTCTGACCGAAGACGGTGATCTGTTCTTCAATGCGCAACACCCAGCAGGTAGCAACATGGAAACTGATAACAACGGTGTCGCTTACAACACAGGTACCGTTGGTGTGATAGAGGGTGTTAGCTTTAATAATCTGCCAAACACACTGATTTCAGTAGCGGTTCCTGAGTCTGACTACGAGCGCCAGACTATTCAGACAGCGTATGGCCAATACCGGGTCATCGGTCAGACCGGCGATCAGTATGAAGGCGAGCTTCCAGAAGGCCTGGGTCATATCTATAACCTCGATGGTGACACCCTGATTCTCGAAAACGACATGCCAGACTTCAACGGCTTCGTTTCTACAGGTGAAAATACTGGTTACCTCTTCACTAACTGGGAAGAGTACCCAGGCGGTATGAGCCGTATCGGTCTGAGCAAATCTGCATCTGGCGATTGGTCTGTAGAAGATGCCATGATGGTGAATTTTGCAAATGTTAAAGGTACCGGTGCAAACTGTTTCGGTTCTGTTTCACCTTGGAATACACCACTGACATCTGAAGAGTGGATCGTGAACTCTGATGTTAACTCGACCACTTACGCTAGCTGGAACGACCCTGAAGAAGTGGCCAACAACGATCGTCTGAATCGCTTCTGGCAGCTGATGGATGAGCCTGTTAACCCGTACGATTACGGCTACATCGTTGAGATCACCAACGCTGTTTCACCAACGCCTGTACCGGTTAAACACTTCACCATTGGCCGCTACGAGCATGAAAACTCGGTCGTTATGCCAGACCGTCGCACTGTTTACTCTTCACAGGATGACACGGGTGGCGTTCTGTTTAAGTTCGTTGCTGACACAGCTGAAGACTTGAGCTCTGGTACGCTATACGGCGCTAAGCTGACTCAGGATGCGGGCGTAAATGATCCAGCGGTTACAGGCTTTGATGTTGACTGGGTAGAGCTTGCGACTTCTGACAACTCAACCATCGAAGCTTGGGTTGATGAGTTTGATGGTATCAGCACTGAAGACTATGTCGATGGCGAAACCAGCTATATGACGGTTGCAGACGTTGAAGCCTGGGCAGCCTGGGTAGTTTCAGGTCGCCCTGCGAACACTACTTACCCAACCGTAGAAAACGGTGGCGGCAAAGTCACTGCGGGTCAGCCAATGGATGACCGTGCAGCCTTCCTCGAATCACGTCAGGCCGCTAAGCAATTGGGTGCAACGGCAGAATGGCGCAAGCTGGAAGGTATCAGCATTCATGCTGGTCGAGTTCAGGAAGCCATTGAAGGCATCGACCTGATTCCGGGTGAAGAAGTCGAGAACGCATACATGTACATGGGTATCGCTGATATTGATAACACCATGATCGACGGAGAAGGCGACATCCAACTTTCTGGTCGCGTGAAAGATTGTGGTGGTGTATTCCGTGCATTGATCGATTCAGATTACAGCCTGAGCCGTATTGAACCAGTTGTGATGGGTGCGACCTACCGCAGTTCACTGGATGGTGCAGAGCGTTGTGATGTGGACAACCTGTCTCAACCTGACAACGTTATCGTTATGCAGGACGGTCGTATTCTGATCGGTGAAGATGGCTTCCAGGAAAACAACACTCTGTGGATGTACGAGCCACACCATAAGTAAGACAAAGTATTAGTACAAATATGTAAGACCTTTCAGGGGGAGAGCTTTCTCCCCCTATTTTCTTTCCGGATGTAAGTATGAAAAACCTGATTAGAATCCTGGTACTACTGCCATTACTAAGCGCGTGTAATCAAGACGTAGATACTCATTTCAAAGCCCATTCAGATACCAAAACAATAAAAAAATCTGAAACAGCTTTATCAGACGAAGTTCAGCCTGCCTATCAGCCTGGGGATGACATCCCTGCAACGGCGTACATTGAGCACGATGAAATTTATAACCCTGAGGCCGTCATCCCACCTCAGTGCTATACCCGTACCGATGGTAAGAATAACCCTTGTTATGTCTGTCACCAGACGTACACCGATGATCGTCCGAATGTAATGAAAGACGTTTATCTGCAAGGCCTTTACGATTTCTCAGATGCGGGGATGACAAACAGCTGGAAGAATCTCTTTAAAGACAGAAGCGAAGAAATCAAAAATATTCCCGATGATCAGATTCTCAATTGGGTAAATACAGACAACTACTCTGATTGGATAGAGCGCGAGAGTCAGCGCGAAGAGTCTGCTGCTCCCCCTATGTTCCTGGAGAACCTGGCAGATCCGGTGAAAGCATTTGATGAACGAGGGGTCGCTCGCGACGGTAGTCACTGGATCGCATTTAACTACAAACCATTCCCTAGCGCCTTCTGGCCAACAAATGGTTCTACTGACGATGTCATGATTCGTTTACCCGCAGAATTCCGCGAAATAGACGGAAAATACTCTGAGGCTCTGTACTTCGCGAACCTATCACTTCTGGAGCTGACAATGAAACGGCTCAGTGGTATTTCAATTCCTACGGTGAACGAACGTGACATCGGCTCTGATGTTAATGGCGACGGTGTTCTGACCGAGAATGTCTCTGAGTTGGTTCGTTCAGGTAACTATCTCGGTGATGCCTCAGATATTCCGGTCGAAGATATGCTTTACCCTGAAGGAACAGAGTTTCTGCACACTGTTCGTTATGTCGGTGTAAACAATGATGGTGATATCTTCGTACCCAAGCGTATGAAAGAAGTACGCTACATGAAGAAGCATCAACTCAAGTCTGCTGTTGCGCTCCGCAGTGCTTACTTTCTCGAAGCCAAGGAAAAGCACCTGGGTAACCTTCCGCTGACCGTTCACATTGGTGAACGAGGCATAGATAACCGCTTTGGCTGGACACTGAATGCCTACATCGAAGATCAACATGGTGAACTCCGTAAGCAGAACAAACAGGAAATGGCATTCTGCAATGGCTGCCATAAAACGGTCGGTAGTACGATTGATCAGACATTCTCTTTTGCCCGTAAAGTGGAAGGCGAAGACGGCTGGGGTTACATCGACCTGAAAGCGATGAAAGATGTCCCTACCATCAATGAAACTCAGGGTGAGTACCTGACCTACTTTGAACGTGTGGGCGGTGGTGATGAATTCCGACAGAACAAAGAGATGCAGAAGAAATACTTTGAGAACGGAACGGTTAACAAGGAAAAAGTTAAGTCGGCAGATTCAGTGTATGAGCTGATCACTCCGAGTCGCGACCGGGCGCTGGCTCTGAATAAAGCCTATAAGCGTATTGTTGAAGAACAGAGCTACATCTTTGGTCGCGATGTTGTGCTCTCACCGGCCAGCAACGTTATCGAGAATATTGATGCCGAAATAGCTCCGCTCGAAAATGATTTCCGGTATAGCTATGACATACGTCTGAATTGGGGAGCGTCTTCAGATATGAATGAGCTCGTCAGTAATCATTACTGAGTTCTCGTAATCAGTTTGCGTGCTGTAGCGTATCCGGACGCTACAGCACGCCTTTTCTTCTCTCCAGTATAATCAGTGAGCGTGACCATGCCCTTCAATTGCATGACCGTGCTCGTCGTAGAACCCACTGGCACCATGTTCCACAAAGCCCCAATTGATCATCTTCTTCACAAATGGATTCTCCTCAGAGTCACCGATATCAGCAAAATCTATGAGAGTGTAATCGTCTCTCGAAACCAAACGCTGCTGAAGCCCAGAATCACCTTGCTCAGTCAACGACCATGCGAGAACCGGATTTTCATAGCTTACAACGATCTGCTGGGCAGGTAGCCAGACAAGCTTTTCTTTCTGCGCCTCTGATTCCCAAGTTTCTACCAGCTCACAACCGCTGCCCTGCTTGGATACCAGTGTCATGCTGTCACGAACATCCGCAGGTACTGCCAGAGATATTTCCTGCCAGACCCGATCCTCATTCCCTCTGAAGTCTTCGGCCTGATATTCAATACCATGCTTTTCAGAATCAACGTAGCGAATCAACTTAAGGCGGCCTGCAGGGGAGTGATACCAATACTCAACAACGCCGGTTGTCAGATCTTCACGGACAACTTCCCTGCCAGCTCTGTGAATAGCGATCTCTTTAGTATTTCCTTGTGACGTTACCTGATATTCCAACGAAACTGGAGAAACACAGTCGCTTGCACTAACTGCAGCTGAAGCCGAAGCGGCTATGGCCGCGAGACTCAAAGTAATAAGTGTTTTCATAATCTTCAATCTGTATTTATTTAAACGGAAAAAGGGGCCAGTAAGGCCCCTTGAACTATCGAGCAGTATTAAGGCTGATTTACAACAGCATCGGCACGATTGGCCAGATCTCCAGCGAAGTTCATCACGTGAAAAATAATGCTCTGCTCATTCGTACCTGAAACCAGGTGAGCACCAGGTCCTTTCGCATAGATACCGACATCTTCACCTGAATGCGTTTCTGAACTCATTGGAATCAGAGCTTCCTGGTGGAAGCCTGGAGCAGTTGTGTCGACACCAGACAGATCGACACGACCTGTGTTAATGGCAGCACCGTACCCCGCATCTGCATCCGTTTCAGATGGATCGACAGCAACATGGCCGCGACCATTCATGTAGTTCAGAGTGGTATATGGCATGTCGTCAGATGCCAGGCTTGGCTCGTCAGCACCAACGGCAACTACTTTGCCCAGAATTGGGTTTCCACGCTTCGGATAGCCTGCAATAGTGAATACATGGCCGTGGTCGGCAGTGACAATAATCAGCGTATCGCGATTACTGGTCAGCTCATCTGCGATAGCAACCGCTTCAGACAGCTCAATCGTATCCTGCAATGCGTTATAGGCGTTGCCGGCGTGATGAGCGTGGTCAATACGACCCGATTCGACCATAAGGAAGAATCCCTCTTCGTTATTGTCGAGGATCTTAATGGCTTTCTCTGTCATCTCTGCCAGAGATGGCTCACCAGCGACATCATTTGCACGGTCTGCTTCATACTGCATATGCGACTCGTTGAACAAACCAAAAAGGTGAGTCGTCAGTTCAGGATCGATAGCGTCAAAGCCCGCCTGATCATAAACGTAGAAATCCCCCGGAGCGTTATACTGAGCAGACCACTCATTCGTCAGGTTGCGACCATCAGTACGATCGCCTTCAACTGCGCTGACTGCATCCGGGCTGTTAGCCTCGGCTTGTTTTGGTAGGAAGTGACGACGACCACCACCCATTACAACTTCGATACCATCAATATCGAGCATAGAATCAGCGTGACGCGTTTCCAGGTTTTCTTCAAACTCGACCAGCTGCAGAGCGATATCGGCGCAACCCTCTGCGCCCGTCTCTGGCATATCAGAGTTATCTTCCCAATTGCGGTCTGCAGACTTTGCGTATGTCGCAGCAGGTGTTGCATGCGTAATACGAGCGGTAGAAATAATCCCGGTCGACATACCTGCAATCTCGGCCAGCTCAAGTGCCGTCGCCAGCTCATTACCTGCAACAGATGAGCAATCACCACGTGCGATATCTTCGTCTACACCGATGGTACCAACATCCGTTTTTGCACCCGACATCATTGCAGTCATCGTACCTGCGGAGTCTGGAGTCTGAGCGTCGACGTTATAAGTTTTGGACAAACCACTGAACGGAAAATTACCGAAGCTCAGGCTGTTTTCTTCACCCGACATTCCTTTCATCTGTCCTTCCAGAATCCGGGATGCAGTGACGGTTGAAACGCCCATACCGTCACCAACGAAGAGAATAATATTTTTCGCTTCACCCGCCTCTTCGATAATTGTATTCACCGCACTCTGAGTGCTTGCTACTTTCTGAGACGCCTGAATATACCAGTCATTATTTTTGGTATTTGCAAGAACATCGGAAAGTTTAAATGGCAAATCTTCCACCAGACCAGGGGCTCCATCTGCACCCGGTGCACCATCAACACCATTTGAACCATTCACGCCATTCTGACCGTCGACACCATCACGACCGTCATTTCCATCTTCACCGGCACAACCAACAAGCGTCATTACTGCGGCAACGATCGCTGTATGTAATAAATTAAGTTTCATCATTTTCTCCTCAGTCTCAGTCAGCCAGCAGATTCAAAGAGCGGCCAATAATCTGGAAGACCAGATTCTGTTCAACAACGCCCTGCACCAGATGAGAGCCTGGGCCTGTCGCGTGCAATGTAATATCTTCACCAGCGTGAGTCTCAGAAGACATTGGAACCAGAGCTTCCTGGTGATAACCCGGCGTTGTTGTATCGATTGCGCTCAGATCCTGACGACCCGCATTGATCGCTTCGCTGTAACCCGCGTCCGAATCAGTTTCCTGCCCCAGATCCATCATGCCGCGACCATTGGTGTAGCCGAGCGTTGTGTATGGGAGTCCATCAGATGCCAGCGCGGGGGATTCACCACCTACCGGTACGACTTTGCCCAGAATTGGGTTACCGCGTTTTGGATAGCCTGCAATAGTGAATACATGGCTGTGGTCAGCAGTAACGAGAATCAAAGTTTCTTCTGGATCAGTGCTGTCAACCGCGGCCTGAACAGCATCAGCGAACGCCAGCGTATCTTCGAGAGCACCAGCCGCATTTCCTGCGTGGTGTGCATGGTCAATGCGACCAGACTCAACCATCAGGAAGAATCCTTTATCGTTGTTATCTAAAATATTGATAGCAGCTTCTGTCATCTCAGCAATTGATGGTTCACCAGCAATATCGTTCTCGCGGTCTGCTTCGTATTGCATGTGAGATTCATTGAACAAGCCAAGAACACGCTCTGTAGATTCAGTATCAAGCGCGTCAAAACCGGACTGATCGATTACGTATGTACCGTTCGGGTAAGCATCCTGCCATTCAGCTGTCAGATCACGACCATCAGTACGATCACCTTCCGTCGAACTGACTGCGTCAGCTGAATTGAATGCAGCATCTTTGGGCAAGAAGTGGCGACGTCCACCGCCCATGGCGACTTCGATACCATCGACATCGACGCCCGGGTAGCGCTCTTCGAGGTTGTCTTCAAAATTCACCAGCTGCGATGCAATATCCTCGCAGGCGAAAGCCGCAGATGGCATATCTGAATTATCTTCCCAATTTCGATCCGCCGCGTGAGCATAGGTCGCCGCTGGAGTGGCGTGTGTAATGCGGGCTGTTGAGACAACGCCGGTAGACAGACCTTTAATTTCAGCAAGTTCCAGCGCGGTCACAACTTCGTTTCCAGCAACGCTGTAGCAATCGCTGCGGATGACGTCTTCGTCAACACCAATTGTGCCGACGTCAGTCTTAACACCGGACACCATAGCCGTCATGGTTCCGGCAGAATCAGGCGTTTGTGCATCGACGTTGTAGGTTTTAACAAGCGCAGAATATGGGAAACTTTCAAACGAGAGGTAGCCTTCCTCTCCGTCCTGACCTTGTTTCTGACCCTTAAGAATACGGGCAGCAGTCAGTGTAGAAATACCCATGCCGTCACCCACGAAAAGGATCACGTTCTTGGCGTTGGCAGCGGGCAGCTCCATGGCAGATTTATTCATTACAGAGGTTTCTGCATCGGTGAACCAGGCATTTTCAGCCTGATGCGCAGGCACTGCGGGCGCCGCCTGGGCTACTGAGCTGACTGCGGAAGCAGCAATTACAGCAGCAAGTAGTTTCATTTTAGTGGTCATAACTCACCTGTTCTCAAGTTCAAATCGGGCTATCCGAAAATTAAAAGCGAGGTGAGCTTAGGGAGCGTAAATGACGTTTTTTTTACGAATAAATGTCATTCACAAGTAGGAATGTTATACCATTACAGTAACCATAACAGATAAAGACTACAGATTTCTTACGCTGTCATAATCAGTTACATGGTCAGACTTTTTTCAACCAGGCCAGAGATCACGGGGCTCGCAGCAAACAACCTGAAACGCCTCGACTGTTCTTGACGGTCCATGACCCCAGCTGAACGACAAACAGGACATTAATAAGTAATTGGTCAATAGCGTCTTATTGAGACCACCACACGCCGGTTGGCCTTCCGCTGTTCGTTCAGTGGCAGGTCATCCAGCCCCTCCTTTGGGCGACTGTCAGCATATCCGGATGCTTTCAGTCGCTCCTTTTCGATACCGCTCTCAAGCAGGTACTTCACAACTCCGGTCGCACGGGCGGAGGATAGCTCCCAGTTAGAGGGAAACTGCTCATTCGAGATAGGCAAATCGTCGGTGTGCCCTTCGACTTCGATCATGTGTGAACCATGGCTGACATCACGGATTACACGACTCAGCTCCTGCAGCAGTGGTGTTGCCGCAGGCTTTAATGATGCTGCGCCGGAGTCGTATAACGCAACATTCGCAAACTCTACCTGCACACCACGAGGGTCGAGCGTAACCGACACCTGATCCTGTAGACCATTCTGCTCAATATAATCATCAATGCCTTGGCGAATGTCGGTAAAGGGAGTCGTGGTAGTTTCTGATGAGATAACTTCGGCTAATCCTTCTTTAAGGGATTCGATCTTTCCTTCATTAAGATCGGATACCGCCAGAATCATGACGAAGAACGCCAGCAACAAGGTAATCGCATCGGAATAGGTCACCAGCCAGGAGCTGGATGAATCGTCAAAGTTAGGGCGGCGCCGGCGCAACCCCCGCTGGCGGCTGGCGTGATTCATTACAGCTCTCCCGAGAGCGCCTGATCACGCACGGAAGGTTTGATAAAGGCGTTCAGACGATCCTGCATATAGAGCGCAGTGCGCTTCTCACTCAGCAGGACAAAGCCCTCAGAAATCAGCTGATGACGGAAGTACATGGTCTCCTGCTTTTCAGTGACCTGATTCGCTGCGGGCTTAAAGAATAAATTCGACAACAGCACACCATACAAGGTCGTAATCAACGCAAGCGCTAAGCCTTTGCCCAGCCCCGCCATATCGCCGTTCAGGTTATCGAGCATAATAATCAGGCCGACAATCGTACCGACCATCCCAAAACCGGGAGAGTAAACAGCCATGGTATTGAGCACTTTGCCTTCCAGGGTGTGACGCTGCCAGGTTGCGTCCATCTGGTCAGTCAGCATGGTCCGGACGTCGTGGTTCGCGTATCCGGCTCCCATCAGATCAATACCCGCACGAATAAATTCGTCGTTGTTCTCCTGCTTAGTAAGCGATTGTTCGAGCGCAACAATGCCTCCCTGGCGGTAGATACTGCTCCACTCAACGAATCGTCTGGTCACTTGTTTCAGGTGCTTCTGCGAGGTCGGCGGATGAAAGAAGGTATAGAGCATACTGCGCATCGCATGCAGCACATCGGCAGTGGAGTAACTGATCAGTGCGGCCGCCATGGTGCTACCAAACACAAGCCCGAAGCTCGACAGGCTGATGAAAATAACGTGATTGTCGGTGGCACTGGCAACCGCAAATGCCAACAGGCCGATACCTGCGCAGAAACCAATGAGCGTACTGAATGAAAATCGAAACACTGACTTTGCCCCTGTTGTTGTCTCTTAATCTGCAGACTTCTGAATCGATTATTGTGCTGGCTTCACATCCGCCAGCTCGTCCATAGAGAAACGACCTTCACGGATGATTTCCCGCATTTTCTGAACTACCTGGCGACGCGCTGACTCTATCTGTTCCTGTGAGGTGTCAGACTCAGATACTTTCAGTTCGTTAATAATCCCCGCCCGTAATTTCGCTGGCAGCGCAGCCAATACGTGACGCTTAAACTCAATGGATGTATTGCATAAGGAGGCGGTCAGAACGCCTGCATCGATAGATCGTAACTCGTTCGAGATAATACGATCTGGCGTGCGCGACAGGTCAGCGTAGGTAAAGTACACCTGACGCAGTCTGTAATAGGTTTCGGGCTTCTCGGACTTCAGTGTTTTGAGCATCCGCGTCTCTTCACTGGTCGTCATACGATCAAGCATACCGATAAGAACAGACAGGCCGTCGGCGGTGATATTCTCGAACGAAGGCACAGTGAGTGAGGCTTTAGCCAAACGATCGGCAACATCTTTAAACGCCGATACAGGCAAGCTTTCAAACTGCCCAAGCTCGAAAGCAATGGCAGCGAGTTCCCGCTCGTCGAGACGTAGAATAATATCTGCAGAGCGTTGCGCAGGTAGCTGTGACATCACCAGAGCTTTAATACGTATATCTTCATCCTTGATGAGGTACAGTACCTGCGAGTCGTTCAGTTTATTCAGGAACGCAAACGGCTGGGTATTAGACGCATCATCCTGCTGGCGCTCAAGCCGCTGAGAAAACTGCTCCATGCCTTCAGAAAGTTGCTCTTCACTCCACTCTCCTTCCTGCAGCAATTCGTCAATCTGCTTCCAATCCGCAGGCGTCAAATGCGGCGCCAGACTGGCAAAAAGACTTTTCCCCATCGTGGCCGACAAGGAGGCAACTTCAAAGGCCTGGGCACTGCCAAGCGCCTGGGACACCGCCTGCTGAAAACGATGCGGCTGAGACAATCCCTGGCTAACTAAGCGCTGGCGAGATTCGTTAATCCGGTATCTGAGTGCCGCCGCCTCACCCTCTGACTGACGTGCTACAGAATGTTGGCTCACAGATTCGGTTCCGCTGGCTGCATTTACCGGTGCTGTGGACACAGGCTGATTAAGCCGACGCCACAGTGCCGCAAACGCCAGCACTAACAACAAGCCAACAACCAGCAAGGTCACCAGCCAGATCCAGGGGCTGTAAGACTCCCAGAACGTGAGTGGCGTTTCTTCTTTCTTCAGATGACTGAACGCCGTTTTGACGATGTTCAGCGTATCGCCACGGAGTTCATTAATCTGAGCTTTACGCGTGACCAGATTTTTAAGAAATTCTATCTGTTCATCTTTCAGTGCATTGTCGACGACCAGTGTAATTTCAAGCTTCTTGATGATATTGCGATAGCCAATCGTCTTTTCTGAAGGCTTACCACCGCTAGACTGGCTCTGACTTTGCTGCGCTACGTTCTTCAACTTGTCAGCGTAAGTGATTATCTCCTGACGCTCTTTCTCAAGTTGTTGTAGCTGACTACGCAGCGCCCTTAGCTTTTCATTATTTTCTTTAAGCAACGGCATTTCGCTGACGGGCAGGCCCGGCAGTTCTTCAAGCTCATCCATGCCAGTAGCGTCAATATCAGGAAGAGAGAGAGTGCCGCTTACCCGAGGCTCTGCGGGCAACTGTGGCGCTGCTGCTTGCTGTTGACCTTCAGAGTTCTCACGAACGACGGTGCGCGCTCGTTCGATGACTGCATCGACCTGAATGATAAACCGGTTATTGCCGAGATAAGATTCAATATCCTGACGAAGGCGCGCCTCCAGGTCACTTCGGAAACGTGCTTCTTCTACCTCGTCCTTTTTAACCGGAACCTCAAACGTGTCCTGAGCAAGAACAGGTAAAGCCGCAAAAAGAGCAATGGTTACCAGCCACGTCATTAATTCTTTCATCGTCACAGCCCCTTTCATCGCACACGAGCCAGACTAGCGCGTACCTGATCCAGCTCAGGATCAAGTTCTAATGCCTGCTCCCAGCTCGCTCTGGCCTCGGGTATCAGCCCCATCTTGTAGTAGATACTGCCTTTCAAGGCGTGCGCCTGGGCTGAATCAGGAATCACTTCTAACGCTGCATTCGTCTGATCCAGGGCTTCCCAATATTCTTTTTTATAGAAAAGACTCTGAGCCGAGAGAATGTGTTTCGTCATTGTTTCGCTGCGGCGCAGTTTTTCAGACTCCTGCTCGCTGATTTTTCCGTCGACATCAGTGTGGTTTTCAGCGGCACGATCTTCGGCAGCTTCATCCGATAGTCCATCGCTACCGGCAGATTTTTCTTCAGCGCTTTGCGGTAATTCCATGATGAATTTAACGTCAGAGTCGCCAGCATCAATGGTCATAAGAACATCGTACCCTGCGCCATAACGATGAATATGCATCAGACCATGTTGTTTCTTTGCCTTGTCAGAGATTTTTTCAAGTTGAGAAATTTCCTCAACAATGACTTCCTCTTCTGTTTTCTTCTCGGCCTCAACCGGTTTGCCCGGATCAACCCATGGGCTTGGGTTAAACCCTTTCACCAGACGGTTAGAGCGTTCGTGAGAGCACCCCTGAAGCCCCAGAGAGACCAGAAGCACTGCTGCAATAATTCCTGCTTTCATACTGACTCCTAAAATCTCAGGCCAAGAGAAAGGTCGTAGCTTGCGCCACCGATTTTCCCGGTATCTTCAAGACCCGAGACTTCACTCCACTTCGCCGTGCTTTCAGGAATGTAGGTCACGCCATAATCGATGAACCCATCTTTAAAGAACGGAAATTCAAAACCAAAACGGAAGACGATGGCATTGGTATCATTAAAGAATGCCTGCCCCATACCCAGGTACACTTTGGTATCAATCAGATCGTCCATGCTTGGAATATCGGCAATAATCCGTCCTTCCAGATTGATCCCCGAAATATCGAAGTTTTCGCGGTTAGAGAAGTTGCGGAAATATTCAAAGGCCAGGGTGTATTGAAGCTGGTCATCCAGACTGGTGGTTTCACGACGGCGAATACCAAAGACAGTCAGACCTTTCACATCTTCAGAGTCTGCACTGGAGAGATGATCACGTTCTGCGGAGATACCCCAGGCGCCGACAAGCAGTTCGTAGTTTACGCTATCGAAGCCCTGCACTTCCTCTTCGAGTGTGGTTTTCTTGGAGTATTCTTTCAGCCACAGAAGCTTGTTATCGCGGGCATCCACCATGCGTAAATTAATGGTGAACTTGTTGTCCTGAACGGAAGCGTTCCAGAAAAGAAATGCGTCTGCCCGGACATGCTGCCCGAGCTTACGTAATGCCTGATTGTCTGTAGCAGCATGGCTGATCTCAAGACGGTCTGCACGCATAGCGACTTGCGTAGTGCGGCATTCAAGGCACTGAATAATCTCGAAGCGCCCGCTGTCCAGCATACGCTTCATCAGTTTATTTTCGATCATCAGGTGCACTTGCTTCGGCACCTTACGATGCATCCTGTCACCATTGTGGTACAGGGCTACACGATTGATCTCTTCGGGCAGATCAATCAGCTCTTCTTTAACGAGTGTCTTATCGTCATCAAGTAACTGGGTAAAGCCGGTATACAGTGATGAGCGCATTTCAGGTGGCTCAAGCCCCGGAAGTGACTCCTGAGCCGACACCATAAATGGCAGGCAGAATATCAATACAGATATCAGTGGAGAAAGTGACCGTCGGAACATCAGATGCGTCCTGTATAAGTAGCGTAAAGCGAATACAGTCAGCTTAGTTCAGATCCCTTTTTTCACATGAAATGTAACTTATCCAAGTGTTTGATAAACAAATGTTTTTCTAAAAAGGAAAATGAGTACGACCAGAATATGACGGAGATAACCGACTTTTCCGCCAGTGCCCCGACTTTTGTAAACCGTTACGGCTCAGTTTCCCGACAAACTGATGTGGATGTCAGAACAATCACAGTGATCAGAGTGGCTAAGGTCAGAACTCCGTCACCCTGTTTTCATTGGTAACAAATTGTTGGGCGGATGACGCAGCTCAGGTAGACAGATGGTCACAAAGCGCGACCATTTCCAGATCGGCCTGCGTTACGCCGCCAGCATCATGACTCCACCAGGCCACAGCAAGCTCCCCCCAGGAAACCGTTATTTGGGGGTGGTGATTATATTTCTCTGCGAGATCAGCAACGCGCCCGGCAAACCGGAAAGCATCGATAAAATTATCGAAGGTCCAGATCCTGCGGACACAGGCAACACCGCCGACAGATTCACGGTGCCATTCCGGATAGCGAATAAGGTGAGACTTAAGTTCTTCTTCAGTGAGGACATCGGTCATACGAACTCCTTTGACGTATCGATTGTGTTAACTCACTGAGACAAAAAAAGGGAGCAATTGCTCCCTTCTTTACGCACGAATTTGCCAGTCAGTGGCCGCTGACACACAAGTGTCAGCTTTGACTGGAATCAAATCAGACTTCAGTGGCGTTAATGCGCGCAAACCACTCTTTTGGTCCGGTGTTGTGTACCGATTCGCCTTTGCTATCGACCGCAACAGTCACTGGCATATCTTCCACTTCGAACTCGTAGATTGCTTCCATACCCAGGTCATCAAAGCCGACAACTTTCGCGCCTTTAATCGCCTGAGACACCAGATAAGCAGCGCCACCCACGGCCATCAGGTAAACGGCTTCGTTGTCTTTAATCGCTTCAATCGCAATTGGACCACGTTCGGCTTTACCGATCATGCCCAGCAGACCGGTTTCTTCCAGAACGGTACGGGTGAACTTATCCATACGGGTTGCTGTGGTCGGGCCAGCAGGGCCAACAACCTCTTCGCGCACCGGATCAACCGGGCCCACGTAGTAGATAAAGCGACCTTTCAGATCAACCGGCAGTTCTTCACCTTTGGAGATCATGTCGACCATGCGCTTGTGCGCAGCGTCACGACCAGTGAGCATCTTGCCAGACAGCAGTACGGTTTCACCCGGCTGCCACTCTTTCACATCTTCTGGAGTGACGGTGTCGAGGTTGACGCGACGAACGCTGTCACCGACTTCCCAGCTGATTTCTGGCCAGTCTTCCAGTTTCGGCGCCTTCAGAGAAGCAGGGCCAGAACCGTCCAGTTCAAAATGGGTGTGACGGGTCGCTGCACAGTTAGGAATGATAGCCACTGGTTTATTCGCAGCGTGCGTTGGGTAGTCAGCTACTTTGATGTCGAGCACAGTGGTCAGACCGCCGAGGCCCTGAGCGCCAATACCCAGCTTGTTCACTTTCTCATACAGTTCAAGACGCAGCTCTTCAGAACGGGTCTGGGCACCGCGCTCCTGCAGTTCCTGAATATTTACCGGCTCAAGCAGGGCTTCTTTCGCAATCTGCATCGCTTTCTCTGCAGTACCGCCAATACCAATCCCCAGCATACCCGGTGGGCACCAACCTGCGCCCATCTTCGGCACCTGCTCCAGCACCCAGTCAACAATAGAGTCAGAGGGGTTGAGCATGGCAAACTTAGACTTCGCTTCAGAACCACCACCTTTCGCAGCCACGTGCACATCCACCGTGTTACCCGGTACTAACTTCATGTGGATGATGGCTGGTGTGTTGTCTTTGGTGTTTGCACGCTTACCGTCCGGATCAGCCAGAACAGAAGCACGCAGAACGTTGTCAGGGTGGGTGTATGCGCGACGAACACCTTCGTTACACATATCTTCGACACTCATGTCGCCTTCGAACTTAACGTCCATACCGATGGTCAGGAAAACCGTCACGATACCTGTGTCCTGACAGATCGGGCGCTTACCCATGGCACACATACGCGAGTTAATCAGAATCTGAGCCATCGCATCTTTTGCGGCTTTTGATTCTTCGCGCTCATACGCCTGGTGTACAGCATCGATAAAGTCTTTCGGGTGGTAGTAAGAAATGTATTGCAGAGCATCAGCAACGCTCTGAATCAGATCTTCTTGCTTGATCACAGTCATCGGGAGGTCTCTCTCTGGAGTTGCAAACGGCAGTCGTAAAAACGCCCACTGGTCAGTGGGCGTTTACTGATGGGCTTATTGTAGCCTAAGCCGGGCCACTCTTGAATCCGCGGCGCTTAAAACGGCCACCATTCTTCTTCAGTTGAACGGGGCTTCGCGCGAATACCTTCGGGGGCATCCGTCTCGTTGTTATCTTCTTCGATAAAGAAAGTCTGTGGCTCTTCCTGTTGTTCAGTTTCCTGAACTTTAGGAGCTGACTTGCTGGCTACGACCGTTTCATCCTGCGCGTCTTCATCACGTGCTTTTGCACGGATCAACTCACGACCATGGTGGTGCAGGCGTGTGTCGTTCATTTCACTGACTGCGAGGTCATGACCAACCAGCTGCAGGGGACCATCGCCGCCCAATGAGCCATCTTCCAGCATCACCATGTTCTGAGGATCAACTTCTGAATAACGCAGGTAATACACCTTACCCGCCTCAAGGTTCAGGTCGAAATCACTGTAGGTACGGAATACCAGATTACCGACGCCTTCGAAGCCGAAAATACCGCGGCGAACAACAAAGTCGTAGGTGCCCGGTTCCATTTCGTACCAGGTGTAGCCGCCGCCTTTGAAGTTAAACAGGCGTTCGCCATTCACGTTGAGGCTCGGCGCTTCGACTTCATCCATCGACCACTCAGTCGCTGGGCGATAGATATACACAAGCGCGTACTTTTCATAATCCCAACGATAACCAACGGATTTGTAGTACTGCCCTTTCGGCGAAAAAAGCCACTTAGGGTATGAACCAAAGTTGTCGAAGGTTGTAATGTGAACACTGCTGCAGCCGGCGATCATTGCGCTTACGGCGGCGGCAGAAAGAATTCTGATTGCTGTTTTTATCATTATTATGCCCTGTTACCGGCTATTGCATCTGCATCGGGTCGGGAGGTTTAACATCTGACAGCCACCCTACACCTATGGCGTAGTGTTACCAACTGTACAGAAAGTAAACCGTCGTGCTATATTGCATTCTACACATAATAACAAAAAGAAACAGCCACAAAGGGAAAGCAAACATGAAGAGTAGTCTGTACACACTTCCCCTCCTGTCGCTTCTGGCGGCGATGCCAGCCATGGCCGCTGACAGCCCGGAACAGGAAAGCGCCAAACAAGCCTACACCTCTCCAGAGATCGAAGTGGCGGTAGAAGCTGCACGTCGTTTTCCGGTGCAGACCGAATATGTGGGTTATGAATGGTATAACCGCACCACAAGCAAAAGTTTTCCTCTGCCGAAAATGCTCAATACTGAAATGAACGAGCTGATCGTTGAAGGCGCGATGGGGCCAACTGCTGCCGGTGTTGCAGCGGCTGAAGATGCGACCCGCCCTGTCAGACGTGTCGCACTTGGGCAGAGCAATGAAGACGAAGAAATTATCGAAACCGATGGCAATCTCCAGCCTTCACCCCGGGCAGACGTTAAGTTGCCACGTGAAGTCTTGATCAATGAATCGCGTGCCGTTAACCGCACCGGCGAGATGATCACGCGCCAGACCCGCTCCGTCGGGACAGTGACCGCGACAGCCCGCTGAGGAAACGTCTCGTGTCGATGCGTCTCTCTATTACAGCACTTATGTTGTCTGTGATTGCATGTCATGTATCTGCAGGTGGCAAATCAGCCACCTCGGAAGACTTCCGCAAAGCCCAGGATGACTACTACGCGAACGACCTCGATGCTGCAATCACCGAGGCTCGCGAGCGCACTCATCACTATGATTACAGCAGCGAGTTTCGTTACGAGCGGACAACCTCTCAAAGTATCCGTTTTTCGCGAATGCTGAATAACGAGCTGGAACAACAGCGCATAGAGACAGCGTCGCTCGCACCTACCAGTGCAGGCAACACGACAGAAGCCGGGCAGATAGATGCTGCAGACGGAGCTCAGGACGATGTCCGAGCCGTAGATTTCATCAGTCAGAACGAAAAACTGCCGAGCGCAGCTCCAATCAATGCCGCTCCCGCGGCAGCAGTCTCTCTACCATCATCAGGCATCTCTGTGCGGGTTAACCAGCGCTAGTCGCGGAGTCGCCGGCCTTCAGTCAGGCCAGGCGACTACGAATGATATCTCTTGCCTTCTTACCCATGAGCAACAACTGACGATCTCTGTGCCAGGTCTGCTGAAATTTGGCCGGAAGGGAAATTTGCAATAGTTCTTCAATAAGCGCATCAAACGCATCCAGCTGAGACCTATCATACCCCGTCGCGCCCGTACGATAGCCGTCCGCTAAAACCTTCATGCACTGAATCAGACTCTGGTGATCATGATGAGCTTCAGATACCCGCAAAACCCAGCCCGCAAAGGCAAGCAATACCATGACGTCTTCGTGGTAGCGAAAGGGTTTGTTAATGCACTGGTGGGCATCCTCTGCAAGGTACCCTGAATCTACCGGACTCGCGGTAAAATCGACCACATGGTGAGGCAGTTCAGGAATGACCGGCTGACCCGGTTTAGCAGGATGAGGAGAAACCCCATCTGCTTTCGCAGAGACGCGCTGACAAATGAGGCCTGACGCGGATCGCGCAATCACATACAGCCAGTCGATACCGTCCATTGCGAGCATGGCATGACTTTTCCGACCGCTGACAGCACCCGCCTCTATAGAAGTTTCCATTTCGGAAAGTGAGCGCAATCCTTTTTCTGACACACAAAGGCAGGCCCACTGCTCCGGTGGCAAGGCAGGGTCTACGGCCCTCATGGCAATCTGATAGGCAGAGAGAAACGCCGAAGCTGGAATGTCGGAGCGTAGTCCGGCAATAATGGCTGCCTCAGCAGGTGAGGCAGTACGAAGTAACCGAGCCAGGTTGATCCTCAACGTATATGGCGTCGTCACTGAGAGTGCGGGCATTTCTAAAGCCCGCACCCAGAGCTCAGGCAACATACAGATTAACCACCACTCATCGCGTTCTGAATACGATCGAGGCGAATCTGAATATCCTCAATCTCGAGTTTCATATTGGTCAGGTCATCATAACCAACAGAGCCGCCAGATGAAGGTCTGCTCTCCATATTCGCAACATCGCTGCGCAGGCTTTTGATACTGGAACCCAGCATTTCGATGTTCTCTTTATTCTGAGCTATGGAAATTTCCAGACCGGATGGCAAGGCTGCCACAGCATTCTCAAGTTCAGTCACTTTAGAACGGAGAGCTTTCAGATCCGAAGCACTGGCGCCAGATGCGCTGTTCATTGCAGTATTCAGGTTGCCCAGTTTTGCCGTATTGGCATCGATGTCAGCCCGGTTCCGCTTACTGGCGAGGTCCCAGAGTTTACGAATTTCATTATCCTGTTCGCGCAGTACAACCTTAAGGGCATCCACCGACAAATTGGCATTCTCACCCGATGCTGAGAGACGGTTTTCCAATGCCTCAATCTTACTGCCCTGCTGGAGAAGAATTTCCTGAGCGGCTGCGTACTTCTGATCAGACTTCTGCAGAAGCGTGTACATATAACCCGCGGCGCCTAGTGCACCCAGTGCAATCACAAGACCTGCCGCAGCCAGCCCGGAGGAGGCTGATGAGCCCGATGCTTTTGACGCGGCCGCAGGTGGAGGTGGCGGTGTCGCTGCTGCAGCATCTGCCGGAGTGCTTCGCTTCGTAGCTCCCGCTTGCGCAAGGCGTTGCTGAGCCTGGCGCCGCAACTGTTGTTGGCGCAGCGCGATTTCTTCCTCAGTCGGTTTCATTTTTTCTACCTTTATTGTTATTGGCTTACTACTGCTTCCCCACAGCACCATCGAAGCCGGACAAACATGCGCCCGGCTAACCGGAAAAGTTTGCTCAGTTTGTGCAACAGATATTTCCATCGCCCTGGCAACGGCTCCCTGTTTCCGGCGCACTTGCGCGCCTCAACATACCTCAAACCCACGCCAGCTGGGAACATGTAGTGTCCATGAATGTCTACCAGTTGGCAATTTGTAAAGAATTGATCAAGAAGACCTCTATAAACAAGGGGTTATAACGACGTAGCCGGTAATAAGGGCCGGTGTTATTATTTTGAGGAATATAAAAGACGGGCTATTGAAAAGATACTTTTCGACCCCATGTAGGTCGTAACGGACATTTCAAGAGATCCGGCAATCAACCTGAAAATGGAGAGAGACCATGGCGTTCGAACTTCCTGCACTGCCTTACGAAAAAAATGCACTGGAGCCACACATTTCATCTGAGACTCTGGACTTCCACTACGGCAAGCACCACAACACCTACGTTCAGAAGCTGAACGGTCTGGTTGAAGGTACTGATCTCGAAGGCAAAAGCCTGGAAGACATCATCAAGACTTCTTCAGGTGGCGTTTTCAACAACGCAGCTCAAATCTGGAACCACACTTTCTACTGGAACAGCCTGAGCCCTAACGGTGGCGGCGAGCCAACTGGCGCAGTTGCTGATGCCATCAATGCAGCTTTCGGTTCTTTCGAAGACTTCAAAGCTAAATTCAACGATATGGCTGTGAACAACTTCGGTTCAAGCTGGACTTGGCTGGTGAAGAAAGCTGACGGTTCTCTGGACATCGTAAACACCTCTAACGCTGGCACGCCGATCACTGAAGGCCTGACTCCACTGATCACTGTTGACCTGTGGGAACACGCTTACTACATCGACTACCGCAACGTTCGTCCTGATTACCTGAAAGGTTTCTGGGCGCTGGTTAACTGGGACTTCGCGAACGAAAACTTCGCTAAGTAATTCAGTGCCAGAATAAAAAGGGAGCTATGCTCCCTTTTTTTGTGTCTGCCCTCCAAGGAAACTAATCATGTCTTTTAATCTGCTGCTAGCTTCCAGCTCACCGTATCGGGCAGAGCTTCTTAAGCGTCTGCGTATTCCATTCAGTCAAGCATCGCCAGACATTGATGAGACGCCACTTGCAGACGAAACACCTCAGGAGTATGTGTTGCGTCTGGCTAAGGAAAAAGCACGAGCATTACACACCCGTCATCCAGACAGCTGGATTATCGGCAGCGATCAGACCTGTGTAATCGACGGCCAGCCGGTGGGCAAGGCAGGTACAGAAGAAAAAGCACTTGGGCAGTTAAAGCGTGTTAAAGGCCAGAAGATCACTTTTCTGACAGGCCTCTGCCTGCTGTCACCAGCGGGCGATGAATACACGCTGACGGAGCCTTTTCACGTGCACTTCAATGATCTTTCGGATGAAGCCCTGAAACGCTACATCAGTATCGAACAGCCGTTAGACTGTGCCGGTAGTTTCAAAGTCGAAGGGTTAGGGATCACGCTCTTTTCAGCGCTGGAAGGACGGGATATGAACGCCCTGATCGGGCTGCCTATGATAGGCCTGTGTGAATTAATGCGTCAGGCAGGTTTAGAGCCACTGGCATTAGCGGAGGCCTGAGCCTCCACCCGCCAGCATGGATCACTTGTTCTGCATCGGCAGGCCTTTAAACAGGCGCTGCAGTTGCATGTCGGCTTCATCGATACCGAGTTCTTCAGAAACGGTAAACTCCCAGATGCCGTTAAATTTCTCGCGAGTAAGGTCTTTCGCTTTACCGCCATCACCAACGATCGTTGGGCGCAGGAACACCATCAGATTACTCTTCACCTGATTCACGCTCTTCGAGCGGAACAACCAACCCAGCAAAGGAATATCTCCCAGCAGCGGCACCTTGCTGACAACTTCGCGTACGTCATCACGAATCAACCCACCCAGCACGATGGTTTCGCCATCATCAGACAGAATCATGGTTTTGATTGAGCGCTTATTCGTGATCAGGTCGGCACTGCCCGCGACGGTCGTGTTTGAAACCGATTCCGCAGTTGCTTCAACTTCCAGGCGAATCGCTTCACCATCATGAATGTGAGGAATCACTTTCAACGTCACACCCACATCCTGGCGGTCAATGGTCGTGAACGGGTTCGTGTTGGTGCTTGATGCCGTCTGGCCAGTCACGAACGGAACGTTCTGACCAACAACAATCTCAGCTTCCTGGTTATCCAGTGTCATGATGCTCGGCGTTGAGAGCAGATTGGTTGAAGAGTTACTCTTCAGAGCCTGAATAATCACACCAAAATCAATATCACCACCCGACTCTTTAAAGCCACCAATGGTCAGGCCTTGCCCAACGGCAGAAGCATAGTCACCTGTGGCCACACCGGTAGCAATGGTCGCAAGGCCCGGTCCAGCGTTGTTGAAATTCGTGCCTGCAACCGGAGAATCCAGATCACCACGTACCCACTGAACACCAAGAGCATCGCTGGTATCGCCAGTTACTTCAATAATTGCCGATTCGATCAGCACTTGTGCACGACGCACATCAAGGGAATTTACCAGCTCCTGTACTTCTTTCAGGATGGAAGGCTCAGCACGGACAACCAGAGCGTTCAGGTCTTCGTCGGCATGAATACCAATATCACCTTTAACTTTCGCTTCGTCACCAGAACCTGACGCTTCACCCATCAGGTTCTTCAGCATTTCCGCCAGCTTGGTTGCGTCGGCATATTGCAGGCGGATCACCTGAGCGCTGCCGCTGAAATATGACGGCTGGTCAAGCTGTTCGATCAGACCACGAATACGTTCACGCGCCGTTTTCTCGCCCTTGATAATCAGGCGGTTACTGCGCTCATCGGCAACAACACGAATGCTGCCTGCTGTATTGTTGTTATCCGTCGTGCCCTGCGACACCTTAGAAGGATCAAGGCTCTGCAGCATGGTAACGACATTGCCCACCCAGGCTTCTTTCAACTGAACCACTTCCAGTTCTTCTGAGCCGGAACGGTCCAGTCGGTCAATAATTTCTTCGATGCGGTTAATGTTGATCGCATGGTCAGAGATGATCAGTGCATTCGCGGATTTCACGCCAGCAAGGTGACCGTACTTGGCCACCAATGGACGCAGAATAGGCACCAGATCCAGCGCCGGCGTATTCTTGATCATAATGACTTTGGTCAGCAGCTCCTGACTGTCGACCGCCGCACGTTCTTCAAGGCTGCGGCCGGCCTGCTTCACATCATTCTGCTGAATGACCAGAGTGACATCGCCCGCAGGAACAGCAGCGAGGCCATGGATCTGCAACACGGATAAGAAAAGCTCATACACGCCTTCCTGATTCATTGGCTCGCTGGAGAGCACACTGACTTTGCCCTTAACCCGTGGATCAAGAACAAAGCTCTTACCAGTAATATCAGCAACCTGACTGATGAATGCCTCAATATCGGCATCCTTCAGGTTAATCTGCCAGCTTTCCTCTGCTTGCAGCGGCATAGCCATGCCTGCCATCAGCAACACGGCTATCAGCCAACGTCTGAGCAACATCAGTTCCGAGCTCCAAAACTCTGATTAATCATAAAACGACTATTACCGCGCTGAACTTCAATCTGCGCACGGCCTTCCTGCATCACCTGATCAAGTAACGCCTGATCAGACGACGCGTCTCCCAACTGCTGCCCGTTAATAGAGAGCAGCACATCGCCGGGTTTCATACCGGCTTTCAATAATATTGAGCTGTTATCAACGCGATAACCTTCACCAACGCCCACAGATTCAAGCCCCAGCCCCTCAATAACGGCTTCTGGTGACTCCGTTGCCGCTTCGCTGGCGATACCCATAAAGTCTGATGGGCGACGGATACGGCTGAAACGATCACGAAGCTGAGATGCGCGTTCTTCACGGACCTGACGCGGCGCTGGTTCCGGTGCACGGGCAGAAACACCAACACCACGCGGTGAGAATTCTTCGAACTTGAGAGTCTCCAGCTTACCCGCGGTATCAAGAATCACTTTATCGGGATACACACCTGCCAGTTTGGTTCGGCCCTGAACCACATCACCCACACGGTAGAAGTCACCCTTCCCGCCTTTCTGAGCAATGATCGCACTCGACATTTCGGCCGTGCTCGATTGCATGACACCCAGAAGTTCGAGGCGTAGGCGGGTATCCGGTGCATCCACTTCTTTTACCGCCACGACGGGCTCGGCACCGACTTCACCAAATAAGTGGTATTGCGCAGCACTCACCTGAGGAGTTTTAGCGGCAGAGGACTGCCCTGCCACAGGTGCCTTCAGTATAAGTGGCTCGGGCGCCAGCACCATCCAGAAGATCTTCGCCAGTAGCCAGGCCGTCAACAAGGTGAGCACAACGTACGCAAGGCGCTTCGCCCAGCGTTGCCACGGGGTCAATTCAACTGACTGATTCACTACAGCGACCATCGTTTATCAAAGCGCTCAGGTTATAGAAACTTCTGCGACACTTCAAAAATAACCGTGTCTGCATCTGCTTGTTTGTCAGGCCAGCTCTGACCTGCAATATCCACGGCACGACGCAGTACTGTCATGCCCCCCCAACCGTCTTCCTGAAGAAATAGCTGCCCAAGAGGTTCACCATCGGCTGTCGCCACAGGCACAGTCACTTTAGGCCCGTCCATAACGATGTTCGCCACCAGCATCGGGAGTTCAGTATCAATTGACTGGCGCTCTACGCGTGCACGAAGCTGACCGCCCGAATACACCAGCTGTCCGGAAATATCGTTGATGCCCTGATCGGCAATGGAGATATCTGCATTGAGGCGGCTCAATTCAAAGCTGCCATCAAGATTCGCCCGTGCCTGCATTAACAGAGGCGCCAGTGCCGACGAATCCAGATAACCATTCAGATCTTCAATAATGACGCGTTCAGGCAAGCCTGCGTATAACCCTGTTGCCAGTGCTGCACCTGTCAGGCGAATGTTTTCGCCTTCGGCGTTGATAGCCAGGTCTGCGTTGCCGAGCAGCAGCGACAGCGGGCTTAATTCCCAGTCAGCGGCAATCGTGCCAGCTTGAGGAACACCAACGTCTGCCCGCCCCTGCCACAATGTGCCAGTCGGATTCTGAATCCGCACAGGCAAGTCCCGGGCGTAGGGCTCGGCGTATTTCCAAAGGAAGTGGATAGGTGTGGTAGCAACCACTATCAGGATGAAAGCCAGCAAACCAAGCAGTATGTACCACTTTGCTGACCATACGGCACGCAGCATAATTTTTATTCTGTCCTTGTTTCCGGTCGGACATTCTACCAGCAGGGGATGTAAATTTAACCTGACTTCAAACAGATGGCGTAAATAATGGTCAACCAGCCTGTGTATTCAGACACAATAAGAGCAGGTTAACAGGGTTTTATGACAGCCGTGTAACAAAAATGTCTTTTTTGATCCGGCTTCAGGAGCCCCCGATCAGTTCAGCCTCGGGGG
>NZ_DDKU01000182.1:0-7450 GCF_002339775.1 Thalassolituus sp. UBA2590 | reverse complement strand
ATTTATCCCAGTAAGGTTCTTTGCCGAGGCGCTAAATGACATAGTCGATCAAAGCACGTCCCCGCCGCGATAAATGACGAGCCCGGGGATACACAGCGTAAAGGTTCATCCCAAACCATTTATAGTCGGTCAGCACCGGAATCAGACGTCCGCTTGAGAAGGCTTCCTGCAAAGTGAATGTTGGCTGGCAACCGGCTCCCAATCCTCGTTCAGCGGCAGCAATTAATGCTTCGCCATTATTCGATAACGTACCCGGTGAAAGACGAATCTCCCCTGTTTTTCCATCTGGTGATGTGTATGGCCAGCGTCCGGGATACCGCAGGTTGCTGTATCCAAAAACCGGTACGCCGTGAAGATCATCCGGGGTATTAAACGGCCCGTACTTTTCCACGAAATCCGGTGAGCAGTACACCATGTGCCTTACCCGTGTAACCTTGCGGGCGATCAGGGTCGAATCTTCAAGGTGGCCAATGCGAAAGACAAGATCAAAGCCATCTTCAATAACATCAACCCTACGGTCAGACAGATCGAAATTGACCGTCACCCCGGGGTGTTCACTCATGAAGTCAGCGATGATCGGTGAGAGTTGGGAAATGCCAAGGCTGAGAGGCATGGATACCGTGATATTGCCGCTCAGTAACGTGGCCGATTGCATCACTTCCTGCTCTGCATCATTCCAGTCGTCCAGTAGCTTACGGCAGCGGTCATAATACAGCTGACCGTCATCGGTCAGATGCATAGTCCGGGTGGTGCGTTGCAGTAGCTGCACCCCCAGCCTTTCTTCCAGAGCCTTCATACGTCGACTGATCGCCGAGTTTGCAACACCAAGGCGCTCTGCCGCTTTTGATGCACTGTGGCACTCTACCAGTGTGACGAAGACCCGTACTTCATCCAGTTCACTCATCTGTCGCTCTCTTCTCTGACAAGCCCCTATGATTCATCGACCCGGGTATTGCAGACCTATCAATTTTTCTACTTTTCAGAATAATATTTTCAATCATAGAGTATTTTTCCATAGTTAAGAAATGTTTATCGTAACTACCGTTGAATAGTTAAAAGCATCCTTACAAAACACAGGAGATCGGTATGACACATATTCTTCGCGTAGACAGCAGTATGAGAACGGAAGGTTCAGTTAGTCGTAACCTCGCGGATAAACTGGTTGAACGACTGTCTGACGGCAGTACACAGGTTACCGAACGTGATCTGGCGAACGGCATTGAGCTTATCAATGAAAACTGGATTGGTTCGAACTTCACAGATCCAGCTGACCGCAGTGATGAGCAGAAGACATCTCTGGCAACGTCAGACGAGCTGGTTAATGAGCTGCGTGCAGCTGATACCGTCGTTATTACTGCACCCGTCTATAACTTCCATGTACCGGCTGCTCTGAAGGCCTGGATCGATATGGTGGCGCGCGCCCGTGAAACTTTCCGCTACACAGAAGAAGGCCCGGTTGGCCTGTTAACAGGCAAAAAGGTCTACGTCGTAATGACCTCGGGTGGCACTGTTCTGGGCGCGGAAAATGATTTCGTCAGTGGCTGGCTGAAGTACATTCTGGCATTTATGGGAATGACTGATGTCACCTTCATCGACAGCAGCGGTTTGATGCTGGACGAAACTAAAGCCGAAAAAGCGGAAGCTGAAATAGCAGACGTTGCTTAAGAAGTTGACTAACAGAAAGCCCCGGCGAACGGAGCTTTCTGTTGCTGCATAAATTAATCAATGAGGATCAGGCTCTTTTGAGCAGACGAACCAGAAAGATTAATATCACCGCTCCCACAGTAGCGGTAACAACCGATCCGATGAAGCCACCTGCGGCAACTCCGGCAACCGAGAAAACGTAGCCGCCAACAACTGCACCGAGTACACCAATGACAATGTCGCCGAGCAGGCCATAACCACCACCTTTAGTGATAACGCCTCCAAGCCAGCCTGCAAGTGCGCCGATTAACAGAAAAACGAGTAGTGCTGAAATATCCATTGTTGTCACCTCAAATATCGTTAGCGTTTTAGCCAAGTTCTGAATAATGCTGCGCTTCTCTGCTTCAGTACTGAGACTTCAAGTACTCAGTTCCACGCCTGTATTTCTCAGTATTCCCGGCCTTCCAATAGTACGAACGGTAAAGCTGCTAAGAGTTCCGGCCTGTTTGAAATGGCCTTTCAGGCAAACACGAAAATCTTGTCTATACTTATTGATGAACCACGCAGGCAGGACTATGGGGTCCCGCTAACACGGAGGTAATTTCAGATGGGCGAACAGGCGCTTAACACAAACAATGTCGACATGATCCGGGAAGAAGTATCGAAACTTGAAGAAGAGATTCACAAAATCAGCAACAAGCTTCAGAACGATGGTTTTCTGTCCCGTGTACCCGCTGCCATGATAGAGAAAGAGCAACACAAACTTGAGAGATTTCAACAAGCCTGCTCAGACCTGAAAGCCCGACTGAAGCAAGCCGGTTGACGAAGAAAGGTCAATACTGACAGCCTGATATACTGCCAACAGGCACTTCTACATGCGCCAATGGGCATACATGGTGGCGCATATGGCGTACAATCCATGCTCAGGATTTCTACGAGTGCAGGAACGTGCGGTACGTCATTTTACTTTCTACTTTGCTGGCCAGCTCTGCGGCTGTCGCCGACTCCTCTTCTTCGACGCCCGCCCGGCAAGGCGATTGTCAGACAGGTATCAGCTTCAGCGATATCTACAGTAAGCCCGATGATCTGGCGCTCAACTACTGTTATCTTCAACAGAAAATCGACGAGGGCGACATTAAGTCTGCTATTCCGGTCGTGGAGCGAATTCTTCTGCTTGAGCCCCATCAGAACCGCGCGAGAATCATTTATGCAAGTCTGCTCTATCACTCTGACATGATGGTAGAGGCCCGGGAAGAGTTCGAAGAGGTACGTTCCCGCCCTCTTCCTCAGAGCGATGAGTGGTTGGTTCTTGATTACCTGCGCAGAATAGATGAGCTCGATCAGCGCGCGACCCAGACTCTCTCAGTGTCAGTCACGGGGCATCACGATAACAACATCAACAACGCACCTGACGACGATACCATTCTGTTTTACGGCTACGAGTTCGACTTTCCACAAAAGAAGGTTGAGGAATACGGTACCGAGTTCAACCTCAGTTATGATCTGGACTATGCGTGGGGTGATTACCGCCAGCACGCCGCAATTGCATCACTTCAATACACTCGTGATAACTTCGCCACACAGGATTCTCTCGATTTCTCAAGTTGGTACGGCACGCTCGGAAATCGCTTTGACTTTGATGGCCTCAACCTGACCATCTCGGGTAACGCGCAACACCAGTCTCTGTATGGAGAGGGTCTGTTACGCAGTCATGGGGGGAGCATCAGCTCTTCTTACGCCTGGGATCTCAAGGATCTGAATCTCTATATAAATACCCGTCTGAGCACAGGCGTGTCGTCAGATAACTACATCGCCCCGGGCGCCAGTGGCAGCTCTGGGAAACGATATTACTCAAAAGTCGCAGGATCGCTGACCTTCGATAAGGTTCACAACCTCTACATGGCATTGGGCTATAGCACAAAAGAAGCTCGCATCGAGGCTTCCAGCTATACCAACTGGTCCACCAGCATGAGCTACCGCTGGACAGCCAGCGCCGGACAATCGATCGCCGCATTTGTCAGCCAGAGTCGCACGCGTTACTCAGGCTCCTCAGAATTCGTCACCGGTGACCCTTCGCTGGTGCGACGCAGCAAGCCTTTGTTCGCATCTCTGGCACTGACATTGCCAGTAAATCTGGTTGAGAATATGGACCTGACGATCAGTGGCGAACGCCAGCTGAATCGCGCAGATATTTCTAATTATGAGTACCGTAATACCCGCTGGTCGGCCTCGGTCACAAAACTCTTCAGTCTGTGAGGGCCCTGTAATGACGACGAGTATCGCAATGAACAGACATGTTCAATCACGTAAGCGCCTCGGTAGCGCCTTACTGACGCTGACTGCGTTGGCTGCAGCAATTCATGCCCACGCACAGGAGGCTGGTGTGCTGGCCGGTCTGAAAGGTTCGGTGACCGTCTACCGTAACGATCAAAGCCTGACAGCAAATAGTGGTGAGCCTATCTTTCCAGGGGATCGCATTGAATCCGGCAGTGGCCAGCTGTTTCAGTTGTTGCTGAGAGACGAAAGCACATTTACCTTCGGTGAAGGCTCGGTAATTTCTCTGGATAAGTTCGAGTATGATGCGCATAAAAATAGCGGTAATTTGCAGATTACTCAGGAATCAGGACAACTGAAATTCGCCACTGGCCGTATTGCAGATGGCAGCCTGAGCGCCTTCAGAATCCTGCAACCGTCAACAGAAGTTGCGGTGCTGGGAACGATGGGCGTAACAGCCATACTCTCGCCCGACCAGGTCTCCATGCATTTTCCTGATATTCAGCTGCCGCCCGATTCTGGGCCGCTGAGCTACTCATCTCTGATGGGCCCCGGCCCCTACTCTTCAATTCCGACGGGCACCTTTGTTGTCACCGCTGAAGGACAGAGCATTACTGTAGATCAACCAGAAGGAAGCGTCATCGCTGCGGAAGGCATGCCGCCGGTTTTCTTCTTTGCACCGCCATTAACGTTTGAACAGCCTCAGGCTAGTAAAGAAAGTGACACGGAGCAAAATAACGGCACTCTCAGCGATATTAACGGCGTTAATACTGATGACCCCGCCGATGCACGAGCACAAGAGAATGCCAACCGACGGTCCTCTGACGAGAGCCGCCAGCAAAGCCGCCGAGAGTCACAGCAGTACATCAACGACTTTCAGGTCCAACGCATTATCGAGCGTATGGAAACGAGGTTTGGCCTGCCGGACGAATTTGACCCAGCCTTCACGCCGGAACAACCGGCTGAGTCGCCTTCTCAGCCCGGGCCGCCCTTCCCTCAAGAACCAGAGCCCCAGGAACCAGAACCGGAAGAGCCTGCTATTGAGCCTGAGCCGCCCGTAACAGAACCACAGGAACCAGGCACTGGCTCCGGGTTGCCAACCAATCCGGGCGGAGATCCACTCGATCCGATAGGCCCCGGAACGGGCCTTGATCCACTTGACCCCGGACCAGGCATGATATGCCCCGGCGATCCTGAGTGCCCTTAACTCTGCAGATATCCCCAATAATAAAAAGGCCACGCATTGCGTGGCCTTTTTATTGTCATTGCTTTTATTTTCATTTTTAGAGCTGGATTAACCAGCGCCGGTTAAGGCGCTGTTTCTTCAGCCGGTGGAACCAGAACCTGCAGGAACTCCAGGAAGCTATTCAACTGCCCCGACAGATTCGGGTTAGCGTTGGTATAGCGACGCTGGCTGCCATCGACAAAGCTCAGCAACATGCCATCCTGACTGTTACCCAGGTGAGCAGTCGCCACCAGCGTTTCATCAGCATAGATGTAGCCAGTCGCACCGGACAGGTAGAGCTGCATAGCATTCGCTGTGCTGTTCTCCTGACTGATGAACACATTGCCTTCTGGCGTCAGTGTTGCGATGTAGGTGCGGTCGCCAACCGATGGGTCCTGAATCGTCGTGGTAATCGTACCGTTGTACGCCAGGTTAGCTTCAACCTCAGCGATGATCGCATCCCATTCTTCTGGTGTACGCTCAGTTACAACTACTGTTGAATCGATGAGGCTTAAAGCATACTCCTTCGCGATATCAACTACTGGCCCTAAACCACTGACAACCGCATCCGTATTACTGAGCACAGGTGGAACACCCAAGTTGTTAGTCAATTTGGTTCCAGTCAGCGTACTCGTATCATCGATCTTCAGGTTAAACATCGGTCCGCTAGGGGAAGATACTGTTTCCCCCCATAGGTTTGAACGATTAAACGAAGAGACCTCAAACTCAAACACTGGTGTGCCTTTATTCAGGTCAACCAGACTCTCACGATCAAAGACGAAGAACATATCTAGCCCCGTCATACTGTACGTTCCCAAATCGGACTGGCTAGAAATACTCAGGCCTGAGCCGTAGCCTCTTACCTTCAATACAATAACTTCCAGAAGGTTCTGCAGTGCGGTATTCGTCGCCGACCCCTCATTTTGAAGTTGCGCATATTCCAGAGCGCTAAAGGTTTGGAAAGGTGCGACCACAGAATCTGGGCTCTCTGAAATGTTCAGCTCAAGACAGAAGTTATTCAGAGACATCTGTGCAGTAGAGTTCGTGATGGTACCGGTAAAACAAATAGTCAAACCTGTATCAGGATCAAAGTCTCCACCAGTCGAGCCCCCCAATAGATTACGAATATCTGGAACTACTATATTTTGGAAGCTAAATGACTGGCCTAGTGCTCGTCCCGTAATGTCGATCTTACAAGTATCACTACTACCGCTACAGTCATCACTGCCAAAAAAGCCAGTCTTGTTGTAATCAACAGTTATCCCAGAAAATTTCTCTGATGGGGTCAGGTTACAACTTTGAAAGTTATTCTTCAAAGGCACGCAGGCTGCACCTTGCAATCCAGCCGATAGAACCTCACTGAAGGCCGACAGCATGTTCGCAGTATTTTCCTGAGCCGTCGCATCAACATACAACCAACCCAGATCACGGTTCACGGTATTACCGTTCGCCAGCTCTGCTGCCTGCGCATCGTCCAGATACCCGCCTGCGACATCGATTGGTGCTAGTGCACGTGCGAAGTTCGCTGCATCGTAGCCAGTAGCCTCACCAATGGTTGTAACGTTGCGGCACTCTGTGCGATCCAGTTCCGGATTGTCAGTAACCAGACAGATCGATGGGTCCGCCAGCTCTGGCGACCAATCGGTCACCAGGCTTCCGAAACCTGCAATCATGGTGTCGAGACTACCGTCGTTGATGAACTGCCCTACGGTTTCAGCACTGGCAACGAAGGTATCGAAGCCTGTATAGCTGATGATAGTGATCGGCTCTTCAGTATCAGGATCGGTCAGACCTAGCGTACTTACATCCAGCTCGCCAGATTTAAGCGGCATCTGACCGCCCAAAAGTCCGAAGATGAGACCAATGTTCTCCGTCAGGCTATCAATCGGCAGACTGGCAACGATGGCCGTCTCCTGCAGGCTGGCAGAGAAGATTGCGTGGCGCAGAGCCTGTTCATCGCTGCTGAGTGCAAAGTTACGCTCGAAGGCATCCGTCAGGTCTGGCACACGCTGGCTGACATAGGAGTCATCAGTGAAGCCAAACAGGACGGCAAGACGCTTGTGAGCCAGCAGAACATTGTTGTCATCCAGAGCCTGCGGGAAGGCTTGCAGCCAGGTCGCAGCCATGTGTGTCATCGGAGTAACCGCTACTGGGCCAGCAAAATCAGCACCCGACACAATGGTATCCAGAATCATACCCGCAGCAGGTGTACCGCTATCGCCAAAGTTGGCAGGCGGCGACACCAGACAGCCACTCGGCGTATCACACACCATGGTGGTCTCTGCATCGGTTGTGACACGTACACGT
>NZ_DDKU01000078.1:47975-50935 GCF_002339775.1 Thalassolituus sp. UBA2590 | reverse complement strand
TGACGCAGAGATTCGGTCAGACCGCGTACCGCGAACTTAGATGCGTTGTAGCCGCTCATCAGGGGCTGAGACGCCAGACCGAAGATACTGGAGATGTTTACAATGTGGCCTTCACCAGCAGCTTCCATGTGTGGCAGGAACGCTTTCGTGCCGTACAGTACGCCGTAGAAGTTGATGTCCATGATCCACTTGTAGTCTTCAATGGACAGATCCCCCACAGTACCTGCCAGAGCAACACCCGCGTTGTTGAACACCAGGTTCGCTTTACCATGGTCTGCGACAACCTGATCAGCCCATGCATAGAAAGCGTCTTTATCAGATACGTCCAGTTTCTGGGTAGTAATCTTAACCGGGTATTGTTTAAGCATCTCGGCCGTCTCAGCGAGACCTGCTTCGTTAACGTCGCTCAGTGCAACGTTACAGCCATTCTGTGCCAGGTTGATAGCCAACGCACGGCCAATACCAGAACCAGCGCCGGTTACTGCTGCAACTTTTCCGCTCAGATTTTTCATATTTTTCTCCTTCAGGCATCAGGCCGACGCCTGAAAAGTGTCTGTTGTCATACGTTTTTTGTGATGGCTAAACTGTACGTTAGCCTACCGTATTTCAAAGGGTGCTTTCGGCCAATATATGATCAGAAAACACCCCGCTTTGGCGTAATTTAAAAGCACTCAACGCATAGTGTGATCTGCACGTTTGAAGTTTTTAGCCAGCAACCAGAACGCCCAGCTGAACCCCGGGAACATAGCGATTACCTTGCCGCTTTTGCTCTTATACCAGGAGTTACAGCCGCCTTTTTCCCAGACGGTTTTCTTCATTTCGCTGTGAATATGATTGGTGTAACGCTCTTCGGCCTCAGGTGTCACTTCGATCGATTTGGCATGTGCACCACGTACACGGTGAATTGCCTGCATGATGTAGTTCATCTGGGCTTCAATCACGAAGATCGCAGAAGTATGGCCAATACCTGTATTCGGCCCGGTTACAATAAACAGGTTCGGGAAGTCAGGAATGACGGTACCCAGGTAAGCACGAGGGTAATCTTCCCAGACATCACTGATCGCTTTACCACCACGACCAACAACCGGGTAAGAGATAACGCCATCAGTTGCATCGTAGCCGGTGGAGTATACGATCAGGTCGAAATCGAGCTTTTCACCCTTCTCTGTATTGATTCCGGTCTCTGTGATTTCGTCGATACCGTCAGTTTTATCGTGCAGGAACACGTTATCGCGACAGAACGCTGGGTAGAGGGTGTTCGACAGAATAATACGCTTACAACCGATCGTGTAATCAGGGGTTACTTTGGCGCGTAACTCCGGATCTTTAATCTGACGTTTGATATGTGCCAACGCTGGTTTTTGCGCAGCAGCCTTGAGGCCGGCTTCAGAATATTTAAAACCAAGAATACGGGTTTCAAGCGCCCAGTAAATACTCCAGCGAAGCAGCTTATAGATAAACTTATTTTTCAGGAGTGCACGCTGCCATGGCTTAAATTTCTTATCGTGACGCGGCATAACCCAATGCGGAGTACGCTGAAAAACGTGCAGTTCTTTCACGTCTTTGGCGATTTCTGGAATTATCTGGGCTGCACTCGCGCCGCTACCAATAATGGCAACTTTTTTGTCTTTATAGTCGTAGCTGTGGTCCCAGTCGTTGGTGTGGAACGACTTACCTTTAAAGTTATCCTTACCCTTAAAGTTCGGAATAACCGGTGTGCTCAATGGACCAGAGGCATTAATAATAAACTGGCTCTCGTAAACTTCGCCGTTATCGAGGTGGATATGCCAACGGCTGATGTCATCCTGCCACTCAACTTTAGCAACGTTACAACCCGTGTGCGTGCGCTCACGCAGGTTGTATTTACTGATAACGAACTCTGTGTACTCGTTCAGTTCTTTCTGATTGGCGAACATCTGCGTCCACGGGTACGGCTCATGCGAAATGGAATACAGCGGTGACTGAACATCGACCGCAGCACCCGGGTAGGTATTCTGAGACCAGGTGCCGCCCATAAAGCTGCGACGTTCAAGGATGACGAAGTCTTCACGTCCCTGCTTGATCAGGTTAATAGCGGCGCACTGTCCACCAAAGCCGCTACCGATAATGACAATGTTGTGTTGCTGCATCTTGCTTTACCTCGTTCATTAAACGCACGCCCGCCAATCTGACGACACACGATGTCACTTTACTTCTGACGACACGTGATGTCAAATAGCCAAATGACGTCTACCAATACCACCTCATCGGGCCGCAGTTACCGGGGTTTAACCCCTGAGCAGCGCACTGCCCAACGCCGCGAAAGCTTCGTTGAAGCCGGCCTGAACCTGTTCGGGAACGAAGGTTTTCACGCCACAACGGTCCGTAAACTCTGCAAAGAAGCCGGCCTGACCGATCGATACTTCTACGAAAGTTTCTCGTCTATGGAGGAGTGCCTGATTGAGGTGTACGAGCGATGCTTGCAAGGTATTCTTGCCCGATTGCAGAAGTCTCTCATTAACCTCGAGGGCAAGACCTTCCCGGAAGAGTTGATCCGTAGGCTCCTCAATGACTTCTTCGCTGAGATGGAAGACCCCAGAGTAGCCAAAGTCTGTATGTTTGAAGCTGAAGGCGTCAGTGATTACATGCACGGTCTTTACAATGATTATATTCGCCGCTTTGTTATGGTTCTGATGGGCGCCTCACGGGCTTATGTCGAAGAATGGCCACTCAATACCGAAGAAACAGAAGTCCTCGGCAATGCAATCGTTGGTGGTATTATTCAGGCCACTCGCAACTGGGCCGTCAATGACTATCACCTGAGCCGCGAATCACTAGTGAACGGCATCATGGTCATTTTCAAAGGCTCTCAGCTTCTCTTAGGCGAAAAATGAAACTCGAAGACATTCGCAAGCTGCATCAGAAAAAATATCGTCAGCTTCACCAGAAGTTTCTGGTCGAAGGCGAGCACCTGATTCTGG
>NZ_DDKU01000078.1:34784-47676 GCF_002339775.1 Thalassolituus sp. UBA2590 | reverse complement strand
GAAGGCGAGCACCTGATTCTGGAACTCGAGCGAGCTGGTGCTGATAACCCAGTACTGGTGCGGAATACGATCCTGTACGTGACTGAACAGCACAAAGACTGGCCTGCGCCCTTCGAGAAGAAAGTCATCAGCAATAAGCAGATGTCTCAGTTATCGGACACGAAGTCACCGCAAGGTATGATCGCCGTTGTAAATATGGCAGACCTGTCTCCTGCGTCAGCGCCTGAGCTTAAGTCTGTCTACCTTCACGAAATTCAGGACCCGGGGAATCTGGGCACCATCATCCGCACTCTCGGCTGGTTTGGTGGTTTCCGCCTGCTGCTCAGCCCCAACAGCGTTGATCCATATAACCCGAAGGTGGTTCGTTCCAGTATGGGTGCCATATTCCATGTCCCGATGGAACTTGATGTCGACCTGATGTCTCTGCCCAACCGCTTCCGCAATATCGCCACGCTGGATATGCATGGAGAGCACATGAGTCACTCTTCGTTCAGGGGCTGCGACTGCTATGTCTTCGGCAATGAAGCCAGAGGCGTACCGCGCGAAGCACTCGAAACGATTGATCCGCATACCTTCACAATCAACGGCTGTGGCGCCATCGAATCTCTGAATCTTGCAACAGCGGTTAATATGGCGGCGTACGAGATCAACCGTCTCTGACTCTTTACAGTTTTATCTGATCATAATCCGCCCGACGGCGTTGCCCATTTCCGGTACTTGAGGGACAATAGCGCCCCTTTTTCGGCTGCCCCTGATGATGGTTGCCGACAATGCTAAGCAATCGTGATCAGGAGTCGTTACATGACCACCCGTACCGAACTGGCAAATGCCATCCGCGCACTCAGCATGGACGCCGTGCAGAAAGCCAAGTCAGGACACCCAGGCGCCCCGATGGGCATGGCAGACATCGCCGAAGTTCTCTGGAACGACTATCTGAAACACAACCCGGAGAATCCTGAATGGGCCGACCGCGACCGTTTTATTCTGTCTAACGGTCACGGCTCTATGCTGATTTATTCCCTGCTGCACCTCAGCGGTTACGATCTGTCGATCGACGATCTGAAAAACTTCCGTCAGCTGCACTCCAAAACTCCGGGTCACCCTGAGTACGGTTACGCACCTGGCATCGAAACCACCACGGGTCCACTGGGTCAGGGCATCGCCAACGGCGTCGGTATGGCACTGGCAGAGAAAGTTCTGGCAGGTCAGTTCAACCGTGAAGGCCACGAAATCGTTGACCACAACACCTACGTGTTCCTGGGCGACGGCTGCATGATGGAAGGTATCTCCCACGAAGCCTGCTCTCTGGCTGGCACACTGGGGCTGGGAAAACTGATTGCCTTCTACGATGACAACGGCATTTCTATTGATGGTGAAGTCGAAGGCTGGTTCACCGACGATACGGTTAAGCGTTTCGAGTCCTACGGCTGGCAGGTGATTCCTAAGGTCAATGGCCATGATCCTGAAGAGATCAAGCAGGCTATCGACACCGCACGTGCGAACAGCGATCAGCCAACCCTGATCTGCTGCAAAACCATCATTGGCTTCGGTTCACCGAACAAAGAAGGTAAAGAAGAGTGCCACGGCGCGCCTCTTGGCGACGACGAAATCGCGCTGACCCGCGAGCGTCTGGGCTGGAAACACGGTTCTTTCGAAATTCCTGAAAACGTATACGAAGGCTGGAGCGCGAAAGAAAAAGGCGCTGCGGCAGAATTCGCCTGGAACGACAAGCTCGCTGCTTATGAAGCTGCCTACCCAGAACTTGCAGCTGAGTATAAGCGTCGCATCGCGGGTGACCTTCCTGCAGACTTCGCGGCTCAGGCCGATGCCTACATCCGCGAATGTCAGGAAAAAGGCGAAACCGTTGCTTCACGTAAAGCTTCTCAGAACACACTCAACGCCTTCGGCCCTATGCTGCCTGAATTCCTCGGCGGCTCAGCTGACCTCGCAGGTTCTAACCTGACCCTCTGGAATGGCTGCAAAGGCGTCAGCGGTCTGGACGCGTCCGGCAACTACATTTTCTATGGCGTGCGTGAATTCGCCATGAGCGCCATGATGAACGGCATTGCCCTGCACAAAGGTTTCGTACCGTACGGCGCCACCTTCCTGATGTTTATGGAATACGCACGTAATGCCGTACGCATGGCTGCCCTGATGAAGCAGCGTTCAATCTTCGTCTACACCCACGACTCCATCGGTCTGGGCGAAGATGGCCCGACTCACCAGCCAGTTGAACAGGTAGCCAACCTGCGTAACACGCCAAACCTGCAGACCTGGCGTCCGTGCGACACCGTTGAATCTGCAGTGGCTTGGAAATCGGCAGTTGAACGCAAAGACGGTCCTTCAGCCCTGATTTTCTCTCGTCAGGGCCTGCCACATCAGGAACGCAACGCCGAGCAGGTTGAAGCGATCGCCCGCGGCGGTTACATCCTGAAAGACTGTGCAGGCACGCCGGATGCCATCATCATCGCCACCGGTTCTGAAGTCTCTCTGGCGGTCGAAGCGGCTGAGAAGCTGAGCGACAAGAACATCCGCGTTGTTTCAATGCCTTCTGCCGAAGTCTTCTGTGCCCAGGGCGCTGAGTACATGGAGCAGGTACTGCCAGCCGCCGTTACTGCTCGCGTTGCGGTTGAAGCTCTGCACAAAGACTACTGGTACAAGTTTGTCGGTCTGAACGGCGCCATTGTTGGCATGGACACCTTTGGTGAATCCGCACCAGCAGGCGAACTGTTCAAAGAGTTCGGCATCACCACTGACGCAGTCGTTGATGCAGTAAACGGCCTGCTGTAACTGCTTACTAAGTAGTACTCAAAGCCGTTAAAAAACCGGGCAATTCGCCCGGTTTTTTATGTCAATCCATCCCTCGTCGTCAAAAGCCAGTCAGTCGTATTGACTGCCGTGATAAGCTCTACTCAAACACTAATAAGGAAATATCCGTGTCCAGAGTCATCAGCCTCACAATACTTCTCTCACTTCTTAGTTCACCCTTCGTACTTTCAGATACTGACAGTGATGGAGATCTTATATGGGACGTCACCGATAATTGCCCTGATATCGCGAATGCTGAGCAACAGGACTATGATTCAGATGGCGAAGGAGACGCATGCGACAGCGATATAGACAACGACGGACTCACGAATGAGGAAGAAAGCAACTTCGGTTCTGATTCCTACAATTCTAACGACTACGCCATGGACAGTGATAACGACGGATTCGGCAACCTGTTAGAGGTGATCGTTGGCTCTGATCCACTCTCTTCTGAATCCCAGCCGGTCATTCCAGGCAGCTATGATGTTGACCTGACCCAGAATCCGGATGATTTACCCCTAGGCCTACAATCTGGTCAGCTGTCTGAGACACCAAATGGAATTCAGCTCAGTCTGCTGAGGTCGGCGACCGATGAATATGAACATTTAACCGGTAAGCTGGCTTTGGCAACCAACTTCTCAGAGGAAACTCTTGTCAACATAGTCGCTGAACTCGATAGCCCCGAAGGAGCTGGTGCCTCAACCAGTATTTTCATTAATGAGACAGAGTACGGCGATTTCATACAGAGTGATTCAGGCGAGTTTGTCGTAGCTGCGAGAATCAGCGCTGGCCCGAGAATAGTTACTCTCAATTACTCTGCGTCAACATTTGGTGATGATGTCGCCCCCACACTTGTTCTAAAGAGGGTGCTGACTGGACAGGATACCGACGACGATTATCTGCTTATTCCTCTCGACGGCTGCCCGCTTGAGAGGTCTGGACTTTCAGACAGCGACGGCGACGGCCTGCAAGACGAGTGCGATTACGACGAAGCGGATTCAGACATAGACGGGGTTCCCGATGGCGGTGATAATTGCCCCGAAGTACCTAATCCTCTTCAGGAAGCTCTGATTGAAGAATACGATTTCTTTGGCGATGCCTGTAACCCCGATGACGACTTTGATGGTATTCCAGATGCTATTGAAGATCAGCTGGATTACCGGGACTCCAAAGGCGGAGATCTTCAGCTACACGAGAATGGTTTTCTAATCCATATTGTTGATATAGACACCGACGGTGATGGCGCAAATGATGTCTACGAAATAAATACAGGAACAGACCCGTTCACTGCCAATAACTTCGGTACGATCTCTTTAGCCGACTATGTACCTTTGGGCAATATTGAGTACACCTACCGCGCTCGTGTTTCACTCAGCCCGCCACAATACAACGAAGATGTCACTACAACTGTCAGCGAAGACTCACCTAGGGTTTATAAGAACACTAGCTATGGCTTGTTCGGTGAGGGGAGTCATTACTACCGGATAGGTAAAGATGGTATCTACCTAAAAAGCCTGTACCGAGATTACTTTATTGAAGGTGATTTGAATTTCGGCGTCGAAGAGATTGATTTATTACACCTGCCTTTCGAGCTTCAGGAGGGAGGAACTGTTGCAGCTTCTGGCGATTCAAAATGCACTCATGAGCACTGCTTGAATCACTTCGTGTACATGATTGATAAAGGTGAAATGAACTTTAACGGGGAAATTAGAGAATACATAACTCTCGTATCCTCAGTATTTCATCGCAGCATGTATTATATCTACCTCAAAGATATCGGGCTTTACGGCACGCATTTCATGAATCTGGTCGACTATAAGATAAACAGTCGGGTTGATGTCGAGGCGGTTGCCGCAGCTCTGCCGGATGAAGAACAGACAGAGAGTGTAGAGACAGAGCCCTCTTCCGGTGGCGGCGGTGGTGGCGCGGTCAACCTTTTCTGGCTGGTACTCGCTTTTCTTAGCCTGCTGGCACGTCGGCGCTCAACAGTCTGAGACCGCAAGCAAACTGTTATAAAACCGGGCAATTCGCCCGGTTTTTTTATGCCTGCCAGTTTTTACACTGACAGAACCAGTCAGCAACCCTCTTTAATCAACCCGCACAAAAATACTGCTTTCCCACCCCTTGCTAAACAGGCCACAGGGTATATCCTGAATGAGTACCGGCTAATGAGAATTGATAACGTTATCAATGAAATATTTTCTTATTTTCATGCTCGCGGCTTGTTCTGCTCAGGTTGTCGCTGAACCGAAAATATTTGGCTTAGTCGCTAAGAGTACTTCTGACCCGAACTTTGTACTGGCCTGGAATGCATGCGACAAAGCAGCGCGGAAGGAAGGTAATTTCTGCGAGCTACTGGGCTCCCCAGAACCAGCGAATGCTCACTTACAGGCCAGAGCAATTGAGGCGGCGCTCACCAGTGAGCGCTACGCTGCGATTGCTGTTTCGGTGACGCAGTCTTCTTTCATTGCAGACCGGCTGACTCAGGCCAGCATTCCAGTCATGACGTTTGACTCCCCCTTCAAAAAGGAGGAAAAGCTCGCCTCACTCCCATACGTCGGCGCAGACAACGAAGCCTTTGGTCGTGACCTCGGTAGGCTTGCGCTTGCAACGGCTCCCGAGGCTGGCAGCATCTGTATCATGACGGTGGATCACGACCCGAACCTCGCAATTCGTGTCGATGCGCTGCGTCGCTATCTCGCTGGCGATCACCCGCTTAAGTCCGGCCAGCATTTATCGGGCGAAGGTGGCTGGACGGAACCGACCCGTTGCCCAAAACTTCCTAACGCCCATCACAGAGAAGCATTGCATCAGTTAACAGGTATCCTTCGTGATATTCAGCCTGACCTTCTGGTCTCAGTCGGGCATTGGCCAATCGTCAACGAACGTGCATTTATTGCAACGATGTCCGCTCTCGGAGACGAACAGCTAAATACGCAGATTATTGCGGGTGTCGGCAAGATCAGCACCGGGCACAGAGAGATGTTGCGTCAGGGATTACTGCAAGGATTAGTAAGCATCGACTTCGAAAATATGGGGCACCTTGTGTACGAGCAACTCAAACGCCTGTCTCAAAACGAAGATGTGCCAGCAGTCACTTATACGACAAGTATTCTCGTGCCAGCTCAATCTCCGTCGGATGACCCAACACTGAAGGCAGAGTAACGGTGACTTCCTCACCCGGAAGGTTAAGTACCAGCTTACACGCCACCAGTAACTGGTGGCTGGCACCGAGCTCCCGAAGATCCTCAGCCGACAGAGGTGAGCCCAATCGCTTCAGATAGAAGCGGCCATCATGTGAATAGATCTTATCGCCAACAATTGGATGTCCCTGCGCTGCGAGGTGAGCACGAATCTGGTGCTTGCGACCGGTATGAATCCGGCACCGGATTAAAGCGCTCTCCCCCTCCTTTTCGATAACATCAAATTCCGAGTGACACTGTTTCACGCTTCGGTATACGGCAGAATCAGCGTCAGAGACAGGATACATACGTGTCCTGATTTCGCTGTCTACTCGCTCTGACAAGGGAGTAAAATCTTCCAGGTGCTCCCAGGAAGGTGCTCCCCAAACGCGCGCATAATACTCCTTAACACCCACCAGCCGGTTCAGGCGTTTCTTCCAGCGTCGGTCTGCAGCCTCATGTTTTGCAATAAGAATGAGTCCTGCAGTCTCTGCATCAAGCCGATGCATCAGGCGCGCATCACGCCAGGGGGTATGCCTGCGTATTTCTGAGATCAAAGTACCGAATAAGTTACGGGTGGTGCGGCTTACGGGCAATTGGTGGGGTTTAAATATTACCATCAGATCGTGGCGCTCCCAGACGATCTGCCATCGGACGGATACCGCATCTTCCTGGTGATCTTCCAGCAGAACTGAGAGCTCGCCGCTACCTGGTAAGTACTCAATTTCGTTCAAAGGCGTACAGCCCAGAGTGGCTCTGGCAAGAAGTTGAGTACGTTCGTACTCCGAATGCCGGGGAAGCAGCCAGAGCAGGAAGTCATCAGGCGTTCGCCCTTCGTCCGCTGCGCACAAAGTCGCCTTCAATCGATAACTCATAGATGGGTCAGCCCCGCCCAGACACTGTAGATAAAAAGGTAGCGCAGTGCCTTACCGATAAAAATAAGTACAAAAGAAGACTTCCACGGCAGCTTCGCGACACCGGCCAGCCCAACGAGGATATCACCCAGCAAAGGCACCCAGCTGAACAATAACGACCAACGGCCGTAACGCGCAAAAAGGCTCTCGGCAACTTGGAAGCGGCGCGGTAACTCGTGTGAACGCTCATAGAGCTTCCTTCCACCCACCCCCAACGCAAAGGTTAGCCAGCCCCCTACTGTATTCCCGATAATCGCAGCAGTAGTAACCAGCCAGGCAACCGCGCCTTGCTCCAGCAATAACACCAGATACCACTCGGACCCGACAGGAAGGATTGAGCCCGCGGCCAGCGCCAGCAAGAACATAAGGCTGGCTTCTGCTATAACTTCAAAAAAGTCCCTTTCGACCATAGTGATAATACAGGTGTCTGATAAAATAAGACCCAATTTTACCAGTCAGGGCGTCTACGGTCGCCAACATTGCGGATATCAGAGGCCAACATGCTGCAGTCGTTGTTTAAAGAGAAGTACGGCATTCCACTGGATGAGATCAAGCGTCGCCACGCTTACGCTGATTCTAAGTTCATTCAGGTTCAGGGAATGGATGTGCATTACCGTGATGTTGGTGAAGGCCCTGTGCTCATTCTGTTACACGGCATGTTTTCATCACTGCACACATGGGAAGAGTGGATTGATACCCTGAAAGAAGACTTCCGGGTAATCGCTCTCGATGCACCAAACTATGGCTTAACTGGTGCGCACCCTAAAGGCATGTTTAAACATATCTACAGTGACTTCCTGAACGACTTTACCGATGCTCTCGGCATCAGTGAGTGCATGCTTGCAGGTAACTCGCTAGGCGGCTGGATGAGCTGGGAGTTTGCGGGCCGTTATCCGGAGAAAGTCAAAAAAGTTATCCTTATCGACTCGGCCGGTTTTCTGTTCGTTACACCATGGCTCCTGATATCGCTGGCCTTGCCCGGTGCAACCTTCTTAAGCCAGACCGTGAAGTATCCTAAAGCTGCATTCTGGGCGGTAATCAAAGATGTGTACGGTGATCGCTCTAAGGTCAAAAAAGAAAAAGTAGATCTCTATTACGACCTGTCGATGCGGGAAGGCAACCGGGCTGCTTCTGCACGTGTTGTTCATTACATACGAAATATTGGTGGTTTCCGTACCGGCTATATGAAAAACATGAATCAACCGACACTGATTATGTGGGGTAAAAAAGACCGCTGGATTCCTCTTCGCCACGTAAAATCTTTCATGAAGAAAATCCGTAATTCAGAGTCTGTTATTTATGACGACGCAGGTCATATGCCAATGGAAGAAATTCCGGAAATCAGCGTAAAAGATGCCCGCGAATTTTTATTGAGACCCTGAAACCAGTACGCTAAAGAGCGAATTAATTTCCAGAGTGAAGGGCGGCGATCATATCGGTTGCTGCCCGCTCATCGCCTGCCGACCAGTTTCTCAGGTACGAAAGGTCTTCTGAAAAATCAGCCAATCCGATCGACGATGTCACAGGCTTAACAGGCTGAGACTCAATGTATCGGTATTCACCGCGTTTCAGTTTCAATGCTTTCATACAGGCAGAGTCATAACGTGGGCTATCAACACGGTTAACCACCCACCACTCGGCTTGCAAGTGGTCATGGGTAATGTCGAGTAAGACAAACCCGCGATAATAAAAATCGATAAATTCCAGATGAGGCATCACCTGCATTAACGAAGAGCCCGCTAACGCAGCCGTTGTTTTATTACTGATTCCCGGCGATGTCACCGCGGGTGTGACTAATTCGAAGCCTATCGGAGTGTCGATTGAAGTGAATGGGTCATCATTCAGTGTCATAGCCCAACCTGAGTGAATATCGCCGGTCAGCACACCAAAATTTTCTACATTGTGCCGGCGAATACAATCGAATAAGCGACGACGTGCCGCAGGATAACCATCCCACTGATCGTAATTAAATGGCTGCTCCGCCAGTCCGAATTGCGCCATCATCACTTGCTGACCCAGCAGCTTCCAGGTGACCCCCTCCTGCTGTGCTGAAGCCAACCGGGTCTCCAGCCAGGCTTCCTGTTCTGCACCTAGCAAGGTTCTCTCTTCCGCATTGATTGCGTCGGGGGTTTCCGCCGGTGCATCCCGTCCTGCAAGGCGGGTGTCCAGCACCGAGAGATCCAGAAGGTTACCGAAGCGGTATCCGCGATACAGAGCCAGTCGGCCGGTGTGGCTGATTTCGCGAACCGGCATCCATTCGTAATAAGCCTGTACCGCTGCACTTAAGCGCTGCCCCCACTCACCCTGTATTAACGAGTGATTAGCAGCACCGCCCTGCCACGCATTATTCGCTACTTCATGATCGTCCCAGATGGCAATGAAAGCATGCTGGCGGTGCACTGCCTGAAGATCTTTGTCCGCCTTATAACAGGCATGCCGGGCCCGGTAATCTTCCAGCGACACGGTTTCACCTAAGGGCTCGTTAACCCGACCTGAAGCTAACGATTCTTCAATATTGGCGTATTCATAGATGTAGTCGCCCAGGTGCAGAACCACATCGAGGTCATGACGATGTGACAGTTCGCGATATACATTGAAATAGCCTGCGGCGTAATTTGAACAGGAGGTAAAGGCAAGCCTGAGGTGATCGACGTTCCCTTCTGGCAGTGTCCGGAATCGACCGGTATCAGACCAGTGCCCGCGGGCGTAAAACGCATAGAAGTAGGTTTTGCCCGGGAGCAAACCACGAACATCATGTTTAACAGTAAAGTCCCGCTCTGCTGAAGCCAGACCCTCTCCTGAGGCAACAATACCCTGAAGAGAGCGATCGGTTGCTACTACCCACCGATATGGCACAAGATCCCGGTCGCCGTCAGGGCTAATTCGCGTCCAGAGAATAATAGCGTCGGTCAGAGGGTCACCACTGGCAATGCCGTGGCGAAAAGGAAATCCAGCCTGTTTTCTCTGATCTTTACCGCCGGGGAACAGAAAACCACTGGCGAGACTATCAATCAGAAACTCCCTGCGAGACAGAGGCATATCGTCGGCTCATTCTGTGACTGACGCGCACAGTAAACCCTCTGCAAATGACAGTCAGATGGCCCCCATCTGACAAAACGATGACAATTTCGCAGTCAATGCTGTCGCTATTCAACCTACCGGTCACACCAAGAGACGGGCATTCTTCTGCAGAACAGAAAATAAAGGAAAGCAGCATGTCATTGATGCGTTACCTGGGCCTGACGAAACTGAGTACAGCAGAGCTGGCCGAGATCTATACCAACGATAACTCCCGATTCTTCCATTACCGTGGTGACAATATTCATTACCGGGTTGAGGGAAGTCAGGACGAAAACGCACCAGTCCTCATCATGCTGCATGGCATCATGGCCTCGCTCCAGACCTGGGATGGCTGGGTTGAGCACCTGAAGGGGAAGTACCGGATTGTTCGCCTTGATGTGCCTGGCTTCGGCCTCAGCGGTGCTATCAGTGACGGTGATACCTCCATCGAAGGAATTGTCGACCGTATCAATGCGCTGCTGGAGCACCTGAAGCTGGAGAAGGCTGTACTGGTAGGAAACTCGCTAGGTGGCTATATCTCCTGGAGCTTCGCGGCAGAGCACCCTGAAAAAGTTCAGGCGCTCGTACTTCTGGATGCAGCGGGCTACCCGATGCAGCTTCCTCTGATCATGAAGCTTTTCACAACCCCCTACCTGCGCCACCTTGTGCGGGTAGCAACGCCTCAGTTTGTCGTGAGATACATTCTCGGTGAGGTTTACGGGGACAAGCGACGCATAGCGGAAGAAAAAATACCGTGTTATCAGGATATGATGCTGCACAAAGGCAATCCGTTATCGCTGCTGAAAATCTTTGAGGAGCTCGACAATATGACGCCTGAGAGAGTTTCTGACGTAACCGCCCCCACTCTGATTCAGTGGGGTGAGAAAGACATCTGGATCACGCCGAAGAACGCGCCACTGTTTCATCGGGACATCAAAGGGTCAGAATTGATTACTTACCCTGGTGTCGGTCATGTACCGATGGAAGAAATTCCGGAACAGTCTGTGAAAGACGCCGAAGAGTTTCTGTCACGCGTTCTCTGAATCTGAATGTGCCGCCTCGTCAATACAAAGATGAGGCTGGCCGAAGACAGACAGGATGAATAAAGCGGAATCAGATAAGCGATGCATGGTGCTGGCCCTGTATTAACGTTTTTCACAGTTAACCGTGTATCAGCACCAAACAGAAACAGATATTAACTAATGGCCCGATAGCAAATTCTGATCAAGGCTTATTAGTTATTCTTGTTTATTCCTGGCTACTCTTAGCTGCTTTTTACTGGTCCAACAAAATAGTGAGCCAAGCGGTTGCCGGCAATCAGCGCCCCAACAAAAATAAGTACGCTCTCATTACCAGACAATACGTCAACCAGCGCGGGCCCCGGGCAGAGCCCGACCAGCCCCCAACCTATTCCAAACATAGCGGCACCAGCAACCAAACGAAGGTCAATATCCTGAAGACTTGGCAGGTGAAAACTCGAAGCGAACAGAGGTTTAGTCCGGGCTTTACTTAGTTGAAAGACGATGAAGAAGGTCACCACTGCGGCGCCCATCACTGCGATTAATTCCGGCTGCCAGCTCCCGAATACATCCAGAAATGCCCGGACTTTCTGTGGATCATTCATACCTGAGACCAACAGGCCAAGTCCAAAAAGGAGACCACTCAGAAAAGGGATAATGTACTTCATAGACTCAGCCCCACTGCATTCATGATCGCGACGGTCACAATACCGGCTGCGATAAAGGTCAGTGTCGCGACGAATGAGCGGAACGAAAGCCGGCCCATGCCGCACACTCCATGACCACTGGTACAGCCATTGCCAATATAGGTACCAAACCCCACAAGGAGCCCTGCAGTAATCAGAAGCCCTGTGCTATCAGTGATGTTTATCGGAGTTGAATAACCGGCCGCCTGCACGACCGGCCAGGCAACCAATAGCCCGACCAGAAACGCAAGTGCCCAATGGCGCCCTGAGTCCATAACCAGAAACAAACTGGAAAGCACCCCGGTCATACCACTGATGCGACCGATGCCCACCCAGAGCAAAGACGCGGCGGCACCGATCAGAAAGCCACCGCCAATTTCATCCCACATTCTGCCTCCCAAGGCCCAGAATAAAAGCGGCTTAGTTTACCCGAACCCTGTATATCTGTCCGGTTCTGTTACCCTTGTTATACTCCTATACTACTAAGCGAATACCCAGAAACAGGAAATAACGATGTCTGCAGTACTGATGCATAGCCAGGAAGGTACGCCCCTTCACCTGATCGAGAAAGAGCACTACGCCAACTGGCTCGATAGTCAGCCGGAACACGTCAAACAATGGCTTCTGCATTCGGGCTATGCTGGCTCCGGCCACACCATCATTCCAGCAACAGACGGAAGCATTGATAGCGTTTTGTGCGTGGTTGAATCTACCGAAGATTTCTTCGTCTGTGGCAACCTTTCCAGTGCATTGCCAGCTGGAACATACACTCCCGTTTCTGACCTTTCCGATGAAAGCCTGCTGGCTCTTGCCTTCGGCTGGGGCGTCGGTGCCTACCGCTTCGATCGCTATACAGAGAAGCCTGCTATCACCGCAAAACTGGCTTTGAATAACGAAGCTATCATTGAGGAAGCTGGCCGCTTAATAGAAGGTACTAAACGCGTTCGAGACCTGATCAATACACCTGCGTCTGACATGATGCCGCAGAACATTTCGTCAGCGGTTCATTCAATGGCCGATGAATTCGGAGCAAAGGTCCGGGACATCGTGGGCTCAGAACTTCTTGAGCAGAACTACCCCATGATCCACGCGGTAGGCCGCGCCAGCGAGCATGACCCTCGCCTGATTGATATGACCTGGGGAGATCCAGACCACCCTAAGGTCACGTTAGTAGGTAAAGGTATCTGCTTCGACAGTGGCGGTCTGAATATGAAACCTGGCGA
>NZ_DDKU01000078.1:0-34400 GCF_002339775.1 Thalassolituus sp. UBA2590 | reverse complement strand
CTGGCCTACCTGATCATGGCCAATAAGCTACCAGTGCGCCTGCGTCTGCTTATCCCCGCCGCTGAGAACGCAGTCAGTGGCAATGCTTTCAGACCCGGCGATGTTATTCCGACTCGCAAAGGTTTGACCGTCGAGATCGACAACACTGACGCGGAAGGCCGCCTGGTGCTGTGTGACGCATTGTTTGAAGGTGCCAGCGAAAAGCCTGACCTGATGATCGACTTCGCAACGTTAACGGGCGCATGCCGTGTTGCACTTGGCACGGACCTGCCCGGCTTCTTCACGAATCAGAAGCAGCTGGCTGGTGACCTTATGCAAGCGGGTGAAAAGATATCGGACCCTGTCTGGAACCTGCCCCTGTTCCGCATGTACAAAGAAGCCCTGCACAGCGAAGTTGCCGATATGGTCAACTCCGTTCCCGGCCCATTCGGGGGAGCAATCACAGCCGCGCTGTATCTGGAAGCATTCGTCGAAGAAACTCCATGGGTGCATTTCGACGTTATGGCCTGGAATCGCCGAGCACTCCGTGGGAAACCTGTCGGTGGTGAAGCTATGGGCATGAGAGCCATGTTCGAGTATCTGCGTCAGCGCTATCCGAACTAAGTAAATGAGAAATAAAAAAGCCCGACTGCAAAACAGCCGGGCTTTTTCAGGAGTTCACAACGTTATCAGGCAGTCTTACTGTCAGATTCTTTGTTGTAAATATCGTCTACGGTCACCTCAATGTTCTCAGGTTTGTGGTTAACCACAGCCGAACTTGCCTGTTTCTGGGTCTTGCGTGTTCCCTTCTTAAAGAGGGTGCGACGCGCATCCAGAATAACCCGACCAAACGAACCCCAGTCCAGAGAACCAACACAGGCCATTTCATCGCCTTTATGCCAGCTTGGGTTACGGCTTTCAAAGAAAGCGATCTTAGGCACAGCACGCTCTTTGTCAGTGATCGGTGTTACGAAGTCTGACAGTGTACAGGCGTCCTCACCGAAGTCCAGAAGGCCCGTTTCACGATTGAGTGCGCCCGGGAAGATGTTATCCGCAGCAGTAAAAGCAACATTCTTCAGGTGCGGATCATCACCGTCAATGTTCGGGTAATACTTGTAGAAGTTGTTTGCCAGAATCAGGTAGGTACGGTAGCCCATAGAAATCAGGAACCAGTACATCGGCAGAGTCGGATGACGGAGACGCTCTGAAAGCAACCAGCGGAAAAATGACTGAGGGAATGCAGAATGCCCCCAGTATTCTTTTGCCATCACAGTATCACCGCTGAAGAGAATTCGGACTGGCTTGCCGTCGACTTCAATGGTGCGGGCAACACCCGTCGAGAAACCCACGACCTTGCCGTCGGTTTTGCGCTTAGCAATGTGAGCACCGGTTTTATTCGAGAAGTCTTCCAGGAACTGTTCAAACGGCGTGTTCTGGTAGTACACCTTAAACAGTTCGTACATTCCCAGACACTCGTCGAGAGTAATGTCTTCACGCTTTTTGAAGCGCATTTTGATCGGAGGCAGTTTCTTCTGCGCTGCTTTGTTCGCTGACATAGTGAGAACTCCTGTCCCTTTTCATAGGGCTCATTTATTTTATTGTTCAAGCAGTGTCAGAAAGGTGGCAAAAGGGAGGTGTCCCAATGCGACAAAAAATAACAAGAGAGTCAGAAACACCACCACGGGAATCGCCATCAATGGCGCGCAGACGTAGTGTGAATTATGTTCTTATTATTTTTATTATCGGGGCAGTGCCCCACCATCTGACGTCATCACTGTGATGACAAGAAAATAAACAACTGTTAAGTAAACTAAAATTTGTCTATTAACTGACTGAGGAGTTTACGCCTTTTCAGGCCATAGCCAATGGGTAAAACGAGCCACAGAAACAATAGCCCGTTTTGTTACATAATGTAGTGACTTTAGTCACTTAATTTCAGCAATCTCTTTCTGGTATCGAGACTCGAAATTTTCGAAGGAATGACCGGCCTCTGCTGAGCAGCGGATGCCACCGGTTTCGATATTGTACACCCAACCGTGAATCTCTACCTTACCTGTGGCAAGTTTGGCAGCGACAACGGGATGTGTACGCAGATGCTGAACCTGCTGAAGAACGTTCTCTTCAATGGCTTCATTCAAGTGCTCATGGCCAAGACAGGCGCCACTTTCAATGCCGTTTCGCTCGCGCACAATTTCCATCGCCGAGCGACAATGCCCCAACCACTCTTTAACGTGAGGTAGGCCATTCAGGCCATCCATGTCCAGAGCACCTTTCACCGCACCACAGTCTGTATGGCCACACACAATAATATGGCGCACACCCAACACAGCAACTGCATACTCGATAGAGGCCGTCATACCGCCCGTTTCGTTAGAGTGTGGAGGAATGATGTTACCGGCATTACGGCAGATAAACAGGTCACCCGGATCGGACCCTGTCAGCAGATTAGGATCAATACGCGAGTCAGAACAAGTGATGAAGAGGAACTCGGGGCTTTGCCCACCTGCGAGGGTACCAAACAGGTCTTTCCGCTCTGGATAAACATTCTTACGGAAGTTGAGCACACCATTGATAACGTCTTTCACTGTCATTCCTCTTCTTCAGGGTTGCGTAGCCTAAATGATTTAGCCACATCACAACATAGCCCAAACAAGCTGCTCTGCTGCATCTGTCGCCAGAGCAACATTATAAGTCCGTACAACAAAATCAAAACTGATATATTTAATACCATCCATAAGCTGAATCTTATAGAGAAACCTGATGCCGCTCACCATCCAGAAACTTGCCAGTCGCCTGACATTCCGCCAGCTCCAGGTATACAAAGCCGTCTATGAACTGCGCAGTTACAGCCAGGCAGGCGACCTGCTCGGTCTGACCCAGCCGGCGGTGAGCAGTCAGGTACGACAGCTTGAGCAAGCGTTGGGCACATCGCTGTTCGAATACATAGGCCGCAAGCTTTACACCACAGCGGCTGGCGAGCGTATGTACGATGCAGTGAAAGGCATCTTCGCAGAGATCCTCGATCTGCAAACAGAGCTTGCAGCTCTGGAAGGCCGGGTCGCCGGCGAATTGCGCATTACCGCAGTAAATACTGCGCAATACGTTGTGCCATACCTCATGCGCCCCTTTCTCGATAAAAACCCTGACGTGCGGATCAGCGTACGGGTGGTTAACAGGGCAACAGCCATCGAGCGCTTGAGTGACAACGTCGACGACCTTGTCATTATGGGGATGGTGCCAGATGGCAAAGGGCTGATCTCAATCCCCTTCCTCGATAACGAACTGGTAGCAGTCGCACCGGCAGAGCACCCATTGCTCAGCCAACCAACCGTCAGCGCCGAAGAGTTTCTCAACAGCCGGTTACTGATGCGGGAAGCGGGCTCAGGTAGCCGGCTCGCACTCGAGGTTCATTGCCATGAAACCCGACTGAAGATACCTGAGGCTATGATTCTGGGCTCAAACGATGCGATTAAACATGCAGTCATTGCCGGTCTTGGCGTCGCTGTCTTACCGAAGTTGAGTATTTTGCCCGAACTTCAGCTAGGTACCCTGCAGATTCTTCCCATTGAGCACTTTCCACTGCGCCGTAGCTGGTGCCTAGTACACCCCGCAAACAAAAGTCTGACGCCAGCAGCGCGGGCATTTGTTGAGTATATTCAGCAAAACGCCGGAGAATTCAGCCGACAGTTTGATAAACAGAGCCACTACTTTCCACACGAGGATTTCTGAGGCAAACGGAAGCCTTCGGCAGATTCAGGAATATGCCTCCAGACCAGCTGGCCATCCTCCAGTAGTAAGACGCCCGCCCGCTGCCAGCGGGTTCCTGATGCGCTCCGGTTTCTGATGCCCTCTTGCCATAAGCGCATGACTCCCAATAGCGAGGGCAAGCCCATGAAATGAGACGCAGCGCAGAAGCCCAGACCTGCCTGACCATAAAGGTGACGCTCTGGATCATGATAGAAGGTCAGCCCCTCGGCGCCGCCAATGTCTGCCAACCAGGCGTCCCGCAATGCTTCATCACCATGCGTAACGACAACCACATGAACCTCAGAATTCTCTGCCGCCCAGCCACTCACGCGTTTGATATCCCGCTCAGCAAAAGGGCATCCGGTATGCCGCACAAAAACAAGTAAGGATCGTCCGGGAAACCGTATTTCAGGTGGAAGGTCTAAGAAGTCACCGAGACGCAAGTCATCACGCACCGCCTGCATCGGCGGCTTTTTAAGAAATATTGAAGCCAAAGTATGTCCACGTCTCAGATACAAAAAAGCCCGGATAATCCGGGCTTAATATGAAAGGATCTCAGATCAGTTAGCACGACCTGTGAACTTGCTTTCATCGGTATTCACCTTAATACGGTCGCCCTCTGCAATATGCTCAGGCACCTGCACGACCAAACCTGTGCTCAATGTCGCAGGTTTAGTACGGGATGTCGCCGACGCACCTTTCATTGCTGGCGCGGTTTCAACGATCACCAGCTCAACGATTGTTGGCAGATCAACACCGACCGCAGACTCGTTAAGAACAACCACCTGCAGCCCTTGAGTCTCTTCATTGATAAACATCGACTCTTCAGCGATGGTCTCTTTGTTCAGCGGGTACATGGTGAAGTCTTCAGAATCCATGAAGTTGTACTCGTCACCATCAATGTACGACAGAGTCACGGGGCGACGAACCAGATCCGCCAGGTTCAGCATATCGCTGTCTTTGAAGGATTCATCCAGCTTAGCGCCAGTCACCACATCGTACATACGCATACGGTAGATAGAACCACCGGCGCGGCCCTGTGGCACAGAACGCTCGATGTCTTTTACGAAGTACACGCTGCCGTTGTACTCAACCGCAGCATTCTTTTTAATTTCACTGGCCTTAGGCATGAAAACTAGCTCTTAGTTAACGAATTTCGAAGCGTGAGATTACACCAAGCCGGTAAAGAAGCAAGCGCGACAAACACAGCTCAACGCACCAGACGGATTCCCATATATTGCCATTTGAGCCAAGGCTGGAAGAAGTTACGGTAGGTTTTCCTGCTATGTCCTTCTGGTGTCGCGACTGAACCACCGCGCAGCACCATCTGGTTCACCATAAACTTGCCGTTATACTCGCCAACAGCGCCGCTGGCTGTACTAAACCCTGGGTAAGGTAAGTAGGCACTGTTAGTCCACTCCCAACGCTCACCCCACTGAATCTTATGAGAAGCGACTTCCCATTCAGACTCGGTTGGTAAGCGGCAGCCTTTCCATGCTGCGAACGCTGATGCCTCATAAAAGTTCACATGCGCCACTGGCAGATCAGGTTGAACAGGACGCAATCCATTGAAGTCATAAACCATCCATTCCTGTTCAGGCTTCTGCCAGTACAGAGGCGCTTCTGCATTTGTTTCCTGCACCCAACACCATCCGTCGGAATGCCATAAATCAAACCGTTGATACCCACCGTCTTCTATAAAAGCCAGGTACTCTCGGTTGGTAACTAAAGAGCGACGTATTTCAAAATCTTCGATGTACTGCTTGTGTGCTCCATGTTCGTTATCAAACGAAAACCCTTTATGACTGGCCGGGACACCCACCGAATAAACACCACCTCCCACGGCAGCCCATTGCTCTGTTAACTCGGAGGCGACAGCCTGAGTCGATCGCAGTTCAGGTACTTCCAGAGGTGGGGATAAGGGGTTATGGCCAAGGATGTATTTTATATCCGTAATCAGCAGTTCTTGATGCTGTTGCTCGTGATTCAGGCCCAGTCCCACCAATGCTTCGAGATCAGGAGAGAGATCATTACGTTCCAGAAACTGAGCCATGGCATCATCAACGTAACTCCGGTAGGCGTAGACTTCATCGACCGTTGGACGGCTCAGGTTTCCCCGGTCTGCTCTCGGTACGCGCTCGCCTACTGTTTCGTAATAACTGTTAAACAGATATCCCCACGCCGGATGAAATACCTGATAGCCGGAAGAGTGTGGTGAAAGAATAAAGGTTTCAAAGAACCAAGTGGTATGAGCGAGATGCCATTTCGGCGGGCTCACATCAACAACAGGCTGAACGACATAGTCCTCAGAAGCGAGATTCCGACATATCGACTCAGAGGCAGCCCGGACCAGGCGATATTGATTCAACAGGTCTGACATCAGTTCTTCATCCAGACGGCGTTAACGAACCAGCCCTTACTATCCAGACAATGTTTTACTGGTGAAAATCCGGTTGTCACCGCCAGATCATCAACCTCTGTCAGACTGAATTTGCGCGAGACCTCCATAAACACAGGCTCGTGCTTCTCGAATGATATTGAGCGCCCGGCGATGCTCACCGCCTGGTTTGTCTGACTGATCAGATAGCTCTGACATGCGCCACTGACAGGGTTGTAGGTCTGATAGTGCTCAAAGTTTTCTAACCGGAAATCGGCTCCTAGTTCACCGTTAATACGGCGAAGTAAGTTAAGATTGAATTCCCGTGTCAGCCCGTCGCTGTCGTCGTATGCTTTTAATATCGTGCGGGGATCTTTTTTCAGATCAAAACCTGTAATTAATAAATCACCCGGGTGCATGTGCTCACCAAGACGCAGGCAGAATGTGTGGCAGTCTTCGACGGGCATGTTTCCGATGTTCGAGCCGAGAAACAGCACAACTTTGCGACGTTGAGAAAACCGATCAATTTCCCCAAATGCAGCGAAGTAATCGCCTTCGAACGGATGAATATCGATACCTGAAATATTCTGCTGAATACCCGCGCACAACACATCGAGAATGTGACCAGAGATATCGACCGGTAAGTATCGGAAGTCAGCATTCGCTTCTGACAGGTACCGCAGCAAATGACGTGTTCTTATTCCGTCACCGGCCCCAAGTTCTACAAGGTCAAATCCGGCTCCGTCGATATTCAGCTCGGACACCAGCTCGTTCGCTTTTTCGCGAAACACTTCCATCTCGCAGCGCGTCAGGTAGTAATCGTCACAACGCATAATACGTTGGAATAAGTGATCTCCGGCTTCATCGTAGAAGTATTTGGATGACAGTGACTTCTGAGGCTGGCTAAGCCCACGCAGAACATCGTTAAGAAAAGTTGTGTTGACCGGCGCGTTATCTGCTTCCTGCACGTGCGCCAGAACTGAGTGTGTACCAGACATAGTATCCCTGCCTATTCAGAGTGGCATCGCTACAGAACTCAGCTGCCACTGTCATTATTCTATAGAACCCGAAGGCCATTTCGTCAGTACTGCTAATGTCACCCTATGCCAAGGGTCTGAACAATGCAGCTACTTGGCCGAACCTGATACGCCAAACCAGCTATTCGACCAGAGGTCAGGGATACCAGTGAACTATGACAGTTTTACGTATGTCTGGACTTTTGCTGGGTTTGATTGCCATCAGTGGCACAGGAGGGACAAAGACAGGCTTTATTCCGGCTTGAAGCGGGGATCCGGTCGAGAGCGTGCTGACTGATTGTCTCAGTCATACACCAGCATAGAGTATCGAAAGAGCCCGCAGCGGCGGGCTGACAGTGGTTGTCAGCGCCGCACAGCGGGCAGCTGTGCTCAGGCCGAGGTGAAGAGGCATGCGAATTATGAGAGGTATGCGATTCAGTCATACCCCAGAGCATACCTCAGAAGTTCACGGCCAGACCAACACCAAGAGCATCCAGTTCTACATCATCGTCGTCGATGTAGTTCATATATTCTGCGTTAATTTCTAATCGCTCATTGATGTTGAAGTCTGCGCCAATACCCATAGAAAGGCCCATTTCATCGTCAGAATCACTGAAGGCGCCATTGTCATAGCTGTAATCCGCACGGGTCAGACCGACGATAGCGTATGGAAAAAATACGTCAGATAAGGCAATACCACCACGGACATAACCGCCCAGCAGGCTGTCCAGCTCCACGCCATCGTCATCAAGGCCAAAACCAGCACGAACTTCACCGGAAAAGTTCTCATTGATGTACATGCCAAAACGACCGTATGGCATGGTGACGTCATTGTCGTCTCCCAGCTCTGCCATTCCCAGACCACCACCGGCATACATTGCACGATCCGCCATTACCGGAGCGGCACAGGCGCCAGCGATACCAAGAATTGCCATTTTCTTTGTCAGTGTGTTCATGACCATTTTCATAAAAACATCTCCGTAATAAAAAACGAGTACGTAATCGGAGAGCTCATATCGAAAATAGTTCGAATTATATTTTTTGAATTTTAAGGAACTATATTTGGCTTGAATCATTTAGCTTGAATCAGCACGCATAAAAAAAGCCGCTAAGACTTCATGTCTTGCGGCTTTTTCCCTCTTTTTCAGAGGAAGGCCACTTTACGGTGGCCAGGGTGCTTTAATTAAAATCAGTTACGAATCAGGTGATCGAATGCGCCAAGCGCGGCCGTTGCACCGGCCCCCATCGAGATGATGATCTGCTTGTACGGTACATTCGTACAGTCACCCGCGGCAAATATGCCCGGAATACTGGTTTGCCCGTGGTCATCAATCACCACTTCGCCGCGTTCAGTCAGTGTCACTGTGTCCTTAAGGAACTCAGTGTTTGGCACCAGACCGATCTGTACGAAGATACCAGCGAGCTCGACGATATGAGTTTCGTCTGTTTCGCGGTCTTTATACTGCAGACCGGTAACACGCTGACCATCGCCCAGTACTTCTGTGGTCATTGCCTGTTTGATGATTTCAACATTCGGCAGAGATTCTGCTTTCTTCACCAGTACGGCATCCGCACGCAGTGTGTCTGAAAACTCAAGTACAGTTACATGCTCAACGATACCTGCGAGATCGATTGCAGCTTCAATACCTGAATTACCACCACCAATCACAGCCACTTTTTTGCCTTTGAACAGAGGACCGTCACAGTGTGGGCAGTACGCCACACCTTTATTACGGTATTCCTGCTCACCCGGAACGTTCATCTCTCTCCAGCGAGCGCCTGTAGCCAGAATCACTGACTTGCCACTGAGCACAGCGCCATTCGACAGCTCAACTTCGGTCAGGCCGCTGTCTGTTTTACGAACACCAACGGCTTTCTGGGCCTTCATCACATCAACGTCATATTCTTTGACGTGCTCTTCGAGGTGCGCCACCAGCTTCGGACCTTCGGTGTAAGGAACAGAGATAAAGTTCTCAATCCCCACAGTGTCTGCGACCTGCCCGCCAAAGCGATCTGCAACGACACCGGTACGGATACCCTTACGAGCCGCATAAATCGCTGCAGACGCGCCTGCAGGCCCACCACCGACAACGAGAACGTCGAAGGGGTCTTTGTCTTTCAGTGCGGCGGCGGCTTTCTCGTCGGCATCGTCATCAACCAAGTTAATGATATCTGCCAGAGTCTGCTTACCGTTCGCCAGTGGCTCACCATTCAGGTACAGCGCAGGCACCGCCATGATGTCTTTACTGGTCACTTCTTCCTGGAATACACCGCCATCAATCATGGTTGCGGTGATGTTCGGATTCAGAGCCGCCATCAGGTTAATCGACTGAACGACATCCGGGCAGTTGTGGCACGAAAGCGACACGTACACTTCAAAGTTCAGTTCTTTAGTCAGTGCCTTCGCCTGATCCTGTAATGCCTGGTCTTCCTTCGATGGGTGGCTACCTGCCTGCAGCAGTGCCAGGACCAGAGAGGTAAACTCGTGGCCCAGCGGAATACCCGCGAAGAATACACGCGGAGCGTTGTCTTCTTTCGCAATCGCCATCACCGGTGCACGACCATTAATTTTGTCTTCAGTCGTGCTGACAGAAATCTTATCGTTCAGCTCTGCGATCTCACGCGCCAGCTCTTCCAGTTCATTCGACTTAGGCGAACCATCCACAGCGACCAGCAGTGAAATCGGGTTACGCAGGTTATCAAGGTATGCGCCCAGCTGTTGTTTCATGTTTGCATCAAGCATGATGGTTTCCTTTATGTTGATTCGGCTTCTGGCTGCTACTTATATGGTGCCGGAAGCGCCTTAATTCAAAGTACAGGATTATAGTAGCGCCTCAGTGTTGATAAGATAAATCAATCTTTTCTAAGAGGGTGATAGTGACTGACTAATAAGGGCTTTGGCTTCTTACTATGAAGTCCTATCTATAGATAAGCGCAGATGTACTGGTTGGCTCAGAAGTACTGTTGGGAGTCCATATCAGCAGAGAGTACTCTGACAATACTCAATGATGCGTCCGAAACCACGTAATAGATAACGTAGCGGTCAACATAAAAACTACGAACTCCATTAGCCAACTCTTCACGTTCCACACCCAGTAATGGAAACTCAGCCAAACGCTCTATGGCAACCAGCAACTTGTCCAAGAAACGATCTGCGTTGATCGGCTGATCGGCGGCGATGTACAACCAGATCGAGAGCAGATCATTCTCTGCTTCAGAAGAAACTTCAGTATTAAGCATCGGACATTCCCTATCGTTTGGCTTAACTGCAATTAGATTGCTAGCTATCTTTGTTCAACATTGCTCTTCCTCGAGCCTTCACCGAATTCATATCCAGCGGTTTACTGCCACCACCTTCTAACGAGTTCAGACCTTTTGCAATCTCACTGCGAAGCATCGCCAACCCCTGCTCATCATCCTCAAGCTTGCGCAAACCCGCTCGAATGACCTCACTGGCCGAGCCATAACGTCCGCTCTGTACTTGCTCAGCCACAAAATTATCGAAATGATCACCTAAGGTGACACTTGTATTCTTCGGCATGCCCGTACCTCCAATACCAAATATAGGTATATATTGGTATTTCACTTCATCAATGTCAAAAACACAAACAAAAAACCCCAGCCGAAGCCGGGGTTTTTATCGCACATCTGAGCGTCAGCGAGGCAGGCTGCGCTAGGCAAAAGTCGGTTGAGGAAGCGGAGTTTAGTTCACCTAAATGAGCATTCCGAGACCAACTTTTAACGCCGCACAGACAACGCAGTTAGCTCAGAAGCTGAGGCGATGAGCTGCAAGGCATCCTTGAGCGAGTACCCAAAAAGAAAAACCCCAGCAGAAGCCAGGGTTTTCATCACACATCTGAGCGTTAGCGACAAGGCGCTAACTCAGATCATCTGGCACAGCTGAGGCGATGAGCTGCAAGGCATTTTTGAGCGAGTACCCAAGACATACCAGATTGGTAGGCGCAGGGACGAGCGAAAAAATAACACCGCAGATCGCGTCTCAGCGAGGCCAGAATTAGATCTTGCCAACCAGATCCAGTGAAGGAGCCAGAGTCTCGTCGCCTTCTTTCCACTTAGCAGGGCAAACCTGACCTGGGTTGTTGCGAACGTACTGAGCTGCTTTCACTTTACGCATCAGATCGTCAGCGTCACGGCCGATACCTTCAGCAGTGATTTCCATTGCCTGGATTACACCGTCTGGATCGATCAGGAAAGTAGCACGGTCTGCCAGACCCTGGCCTGGACGCATTACACCGAAGTTGTTGGTGATAGTGCCGTTCTGGTCGCCCAGCATGTAGTACTTGATCTTACCGATGGTTTCAGAAGCATCGTGCCATGCTTTGTGTACGAAGTGAGTATCGGTAGAAACAGAGAACACCTCTACGCCCAGCTTCTGCAATTCTTCGTATTTGTCAGCCACATCACCCAGTTCAGTTGGGCAAACGAAAGTGAAGTCAGCTGGGTAGAAGAAGAAGATAGCCCACTTACCTTTTACGTCAGCGTCAGTTACGTCAACGAATTCGCCATCTTTGAATGCCGTTGCGCTAAATGGCTTAATTTCTGTATCGATCATGGTGTTTCTCCATTAGGTTTATGTTTGAACGAGTTCCATACTAGAAGCATGGAGCTTATACGTTAAATTGATCTTTTCAAACCATCTGATAGCAATAGCCTATCAAGCTACCAACACAGGATTACCCTTGTGTGACACCCTGTGCGGCAGTCTCTCTGCGTGAGAGTTCCGCAGGCATGCTTTCGAGGTGCAATGTCCTTGTCGGAAAGGCACAGTCAGCACCACTCTCATGGATGATATCCATTATTTTGAGCAGTACGTCTTGCTTCACCTCATGGTAATGCACCCAGTCAGTAGTCTTAGTGAAGGTGTAAATAAAGAAATCAAGGCTCGACGCACCAAACGCATTAAAATTTACAATCATGGTCTGATCCTGATCGATCTCACCATGCTGGCGCAGCATGTCGCGTACTTTTTCCATGATGCCCCGTACGACTTGCGCATCCTGATAGCGCACACCAATGGTTTCATAGATGCGACGATTCAGCATCCGTGACGGGTTCTCTACTGAGATACTGGTGAACACAGAGTTAGGGACATACAGCGGACGCTTATCGAATGTACGTATGCGGGTCACGCGAAAGCCGATGCTTTCGACCGTACCTTCAATTGAACGATCCGGTGAACGTATCCAGTCACCTACCTTGAATGGCTTATCGAGATAGATAATCAGCGAACCGAAGAAGTTCGCCAGCAGATCTTTCGCCGCCAGACCAACAATCAGGCCGCCCATACCACCGAAGGCAAGAATCCCCGAGATTGAAATCCCCAACAACTGAAAAACCGGCAGTATGATGAGTATGGTCACGGCGAGCTTAGCCAGTTTGCCGACCAGCTGAACCGTCGTCGGGTCCATGCCACCTTCGAGTTGTTTTTCTTCGACGCGGTTAATTAAGCGCCACATGGCCCAGGCGGCAAGAATAATCAGCGATAACTGGCGCACCACCGAGATGCTGCCCTGCACTTCTTTATCGTAATACGCGGCGGTGATGTCTCCGGCCCAGGTCAGGCCAACCGCGACAATCATCCAGTTAACTGGCACTGCAATCGCATTGATGACCACGTCGTCCCAGTGGTTCTCCGTGCTTGCGACAAGCTGTACCAGACGTTTGCGCAACATGCGCCAGAAAAGGCCTGCTATCAGTGTCAGAGTCAGAGCGATACCGACATTCCAGAACCATTCGTAGTCCTGACCCGCCAGTTCGTTCCACCAGCTCATGTATATTTCCATTACTTTGTATTCCTGACTTATCCGGACGTTTTACCCGAGGCACCACCACGCTGGCGCACCGCTTCGAACAGACAGACACCGGTTGCTACTGACACATTCAGTGAGCTGACCTCACCGGCCATGGGGATCTTCACAAGGTGGTCGCAATGCTCTCGCGTCAGGCGACGCATGCCCGGGCCTTCAGCGCCCATGACCAACGCCAGAGGGCCTTTGCAGTCCTGCTGGTAAATCGTGGTGGTTGCTTCGCCCGCCGTACCAATAATCCAGATGCCACGCTCCTGCAGGTCTTTCATGGTCCGCGCCAGGTTCGTTACCTGAATATACGGCACTGCTTCTGCAGCGCCACAAGCGACTTTAGCAGCCACTGCCGTCAACGGTGCCGACTTGTCTTTCGGAGCGATGACCAGATGAATACCTGCCGCATCGGCGGTACGTAATACGGCCCCCAGGTTATGAGGGTCAGTCACGCCATCGAGAATCAATACAAACGGGTCGCCAGTGATGTTATCGAGGATATCCGGCAGGTGTTTTTCTGACTTCCCCTGCACGGGTTTTCTCAGTGCCACAATACCCTGATGGTTGCCTTCCGCCTTCTGGTTAAGCAACCCCTTATCGGCTTCCATGACGGACAAGCCTTCGGCCTCTGCCAGATCGAGGATTTTCTGCATTTTTGCATCAACCCGACCTTTCTGAACCCAGATTTCCACCACTTGACCAGGGGATCGTTGCAGCAGTGTTGTAACGGCGTGGATGCCGTAAACCGATTCAAGCTTCATTTATTTTTTCTTACGTGGATTCTTCTTAGCGGTCGATTTAGAAGCAGCTTTGCCCGATGCTCCTGCACTTTTCTTAGCGTTCAGCTTCTGGCGTTTACTGGGCTTTTTCTTCGATGTTTTTTTGCTGTCGGCCCTGGTCGAGCCCGGTCCGCCTGATTTACCTGAACCGGCTTTCTTTTTACCCGGATTCATCAGCTCTTCTTTGGTCATGCCCTTTTTCTCGCCCGCCTTGCCACCAGCAGGGCGCTTGCGCGGTAAGCGAGCGGGTTTCGGCATATCCAGGCTATCAGCACTCCGTCCGGCATTAACAGGCGCGGTAGTTAATTCGAAGTCGACCTTGCGATCATCCAGATCAACGCCAACCACTTTCACCCAGATGTTGTCACCGAGACGGAAGCTGCGACGCGTGCGCTCGCCGATAAGACGATGCTTAACCGCATCGAACTGATAGAAATCATTCTGCAGTGTGCTGACATGCACGAGGCCTTCGACGTAAACATTTTTAAGTTCAACGAATAAACCGAACCCTGTTACGGCAGAAATAACACCTTCAAAATCTTCACCCACTTTGTCGCGGATATATTCACACTTCAGGAAGTCGGTGACATCACGGGTAGCATCGTCTGCGCGGCGCTCGGCCATAGAGCAGTGCTCGCCCATATTGACCATGGCCTGCAGGTCGTATGGATAAATCGTACGTTTGGCCATGTTCTTCGTGCCTTCTGCGCGAAGTACGTGCTTACACTCCTGCTCACTGCGGATAACGCTGCGGATACCGCGATGAACCAGAAGGTCCGGGTAGCGACGGATCGGTGACGTGAAGTGCGTGTACGCTTTGTACGCCAGACCAAAGTGACCCTCGTTCTCAGGCTCGTACTTCGCCTGACTAAGTGAGCGCAGTAGCACCGTCTGTATCAAGTGCGAATCCGGGCGCTTTTCAATCTGGCTGAGTAGCGTCTGGTAATCCTTAGGCGCTGGGTCTTTACCGTTCGGCATGGTCAGGCCCATTTCACCCAGGAAAGCACCGAGGTTTTCGAGCTTTTCAGCACTCGGACCTTTGTGTACACGGTACAGCGCCGGAATCTCATAACGGCTGAAGAAATCAGCGGCACAGACGTTCGCCGCCAGCATGCACTCTTCAATCAGCATGTGAGCATGGTTGCGTTCGGTCGGTACGATTTCCTGAATTTTGCGTTCAGCATCGAACACGATCCGGGTTTCGATCGAATCAAAGTCCATCGCACCACGGACTTCACGCTGCTCGCGAAGAATATGAAATAAGCGATACAGCTCATCAACGTGAGGCACTACGTCGGCGTAATGTTCGCGCCACTGGCCCTGAATCTCGCTGTCGGCGTCCGGATTAATCATGTCCCAGACTTTGTTGTACGTCAGGCGGGCATGGGAGTGAATAATCCCTTCCATGAACTTGTAGCCTGAAATACGCCCGGCTTTGGAGATGGTCATTTCACAGACCATGGTCAGGCGGTCAACGTGCGGGTTCAGAGAGCACAAACCGTTAGACAGTTTCTCTGGCAGCATAGGCACAACGAAGCCCGGAAAATACACCGACGTCGCGCGCTGATACGCCTCATTATCGAGGGGGGATTTCACCTTCACATAATGCGAGACATCGGCAATGGCCACCCATAAGCGCCAGCCACCAGTGTTCTTGTTACGCTCGCAGTACACAGCATCGTCGAAGTCGCGGGCGTCTTCACCGTCGATAGTGACGAATGGCAAATGACGCAGATCGATGCGGTTTTTCTTGTCTGCTGCTTTTACCTGATCCGGAATTTTCTTAGTTTCAGCCTCGACTTCCTCTGGCCATTCGTGAGGAATGTTGTGGCTTCGGATCGCCACATCGATTTCCATACCCGGCGCCAGGTGTTCGCCCAGTACCTCAATGACTGCACCCACCGGCAGACCTTTCGGTGACGGCTGACGGGTAATATTCGCAACAACGAACTGACCGTGCTCGGCGCCGTTACGGCCATCCGCCGGAATCAGAACTTCCATCGGAATGCGTTTGTTGTCGGGTTGCAGAATGCCGACGCCCGACTCTTCGAAGTAACGCCCAACAATCTGTTGCGTGTTGCGCTGTAAAACCTCAACGATCTTTCCTTCCGGGCGACCACGACGATCCAGCCCCAGTATCTGCACAGCGACCTTGTCACCATGAAAGACCTTGCGCATCTGTCGATTCGACAGATAGACATCATCACCTTCGTCGCGTAGTACGAAACCGAAACCATCACGATGTCCCATGACGGTTCCCTGTACCAGGTCGACCTTTTTCATCGGCATAAACTGATTACGACGATTGCTGATCAGCTGGCCATCCCGACACATGGCGATCAGACGACGACGCACTGCTTCAACGCGGTCCTCGTCGGTTTCCCCAAGTACTTCACAGACTTCAGGGTGTGTCAGGGGGCTGGGCGCATCTTCGAGCACCATCAAGAGTGCATCGCGGCTCGCCACCGGGTTGTCGTATTTTTCAGCCTCAGCGGCAGCATTCGGGTCTTTGAAGGTTTTTGTCTTCTTGGTATCGCTCAAGCGATCACTCCTGGAAGGAAAAGTTTGGGTCAGTATACAGCACGGGCGCAGTGTTCAAAGGCCCCATGCAGGCACAGAAGGCTCAACAAGCTACGTCCGGGTTCATAACGCCTTGAAATTGATCTGTGAAGATTCACGGCTCTTACCCGCGGCCTCCAGCCTGTCAAGGTAGTCCTGCCAGAGCGCATCCTGATTGAGACAAAGATGATACAGATATTTCCAGTCATACAGCCCGGAGTCATGCCCGTCGTCAAAATTCAGCTTGAGTGCATAGTTGCCCGCTGGTTCCATGCTCAACAAGCCCACGTCTTTCTTGCCAAACTGCAGCACTTCATTGCCGACACCATGCCCACGCACTTCGGCTGACGGTGACAGCACGCGCAACATTTCAAAGCTGAGCTGATACTCAACTCCGGCGTAAGTCAGTGCAACGCAGCGGCTGGATTTCTTTACTTTAATGGCTTCTGGGATCACGTAGACTCCAAATTACAATTTAACCAGCAGACCTGGTTTCAACTTCTATACTCATTTCACCCCCTAAGTTTACTATCCCGGAGATGCTACGCCATGACATTTCTGCGAAACCTGTCCATTCGCGCCCGCTTATGGCTGATAATGGCCGCTGCACTGATCTGTATCGTACTACTCGAAGCAAAAGCACTGAGCAGTCAGTACGACGTTATGTTCGCTGCCGAATACACCGCCAAAGAAAACACCGCTAAGTCACTCGTGAACAGTGCCCATAGCCTGCTGGAACGGTATCAACGTATGGTTCGGGAAGGCGTATTGACGGAAGAGGGAGCCAAAGAAGCTGCCTTAGATGCCCTGCGCTCTCTGCGCGATGGCGATGTCTATTTCTGGGTGCACGACCGTACCCCGGTGATGCTGCTCAATCCGGTCGTCGAATCACTCGAAGGGACAAATGTCGGAAACTTCGAAGACAAAGCCGGTAAGAAGGTATTCCGCGAAGTGATTCAGGTCGCAGACGCATCATCTGAAGGTGGAACTGTCGAATACAGTTGGCCCAGGCCGGGCGAGAACGACGCCAGTACAAAAGTCAGCTATGTCAGAAAGTTTGACCACTGGAATTGGTACATCGGCTCTGGCACCTACCCGAGCGATATCGCAGGAGCGTTCTGGGCGTCAGCGGCTTCCGCCGCCGTTATGACTCTTATCTTTGCAGGCTTAATGGCCATCATTATTCGCCTGATCAGTAACAGTATTGAAGTGCCGCTCACCCAACTGCGTCACACCATGAGTAGTATTGCCAAAGGAGACGGTGATCTTACCCAACGGATTCCTATTACGGGCGATGACGAAATTACGCGTCTGAGCCAGTCGTTCAACCAGTTTATCAGTCAGATTCACGACATTATCCGTGAAAGTGTGAATGCCACCAACGAAGTCGCATCACTGGGACGTGAGATCGCGGCAATGGGCTCAGAGACACGAAAACTGACCGACGAACAGATGCAGGAAAGCGACCACGTCGCCACAGGCGCAACCGAGATGAGTCAGACCATTCAGGAAATTGCTGATAACGCTGACAAGGCTGCTGATGCGGTGAAAGTGGTCGAAGGTAACTCGAAAGCTGGCTTAACGACCATGCAGAATACGCAGGCGCACATTGCCGACCTGGCGGATCAGATTCAGGCGTCACGCGCCTCTATCCAAAGCCTTCGCTCTGAAACAGAAAGCATCGGGACTGTACTTGAAGTCATTCGTGGCATTGCAGAACAAACCAACCTACTGGCCCTGAATGCTGCCATCGAAGCTGCACGGGCTGGTGAGCAGGGTCGAGGCTTCGCCGTGGTTGCTGATGAGGTACGAACACTGGCATCACGCACTCAGGAATCTACTGAAGAAATTCATCGCACGATTTCGCGCTTACAGGAGCAAGCCGAAGCAACCGTTCAGTCGATGGAAAACAGCGCCAACCACTCTGAAGAAACCAGCGAGATGTCTCAATCAGCCAGCGAGGCTATTGCACGCATCAGTGATGCCGTCGTGACTCTGACAGAGATGAACTTAAGCGTGGCCAGTGCAGTAGAACAACAAAGTGTTGCTGCAAACGAAATCAGTCAAAGCATTAACCGGATTGCTGGCTCATCCAATGACATCAGTAATAATATGTCGCGCTCGGATGATAGGGGCAAAAGACTCGCGGAATGCAGCGACAGGTTGTCTGAGCAGATTGCTCGTTTCAGAATATAGATAACGAAAAAGCCCCCGTTTAAACGGGGGCTTTTTTATAAGTGCTGCATTATCAGAGAATAAACTTACTCAAATCCTGATCCTGTGCCAGAGCACCCAGCTTCTGATCGACGTAAGCTCCGTCAATGGTCACTTGTTCGGTCAGATCCGTTGCGTCAAACGACACACTCTCGAGCAGGCGTTCCATCAGTGTATGCAGGCGGCGGGCGCCGATGTTCTCGGTGCTCTCGTTGACCTGATAAGCAATCTCCGCCAGACGCTTAATACCATCCGCAGTAAAGTCGATGTCCAGCCCTTCAGTCTTCATCAGCGCTTTGTACTGAACGGTCAGAGACGCGTTAGGCTCGGTCAGAATGCGCTCAAAATCATGCGGAGTAAGCGCCGCAAGCTCAACACGGATAGGCAGACGGCCCTGAAGTTCGGGAATCAGGTCCGAAGGTCGTGCAAGATGGAACGCGCCCGAGGCAACAAACAGAATATGGTCTGTTTTCACCATACCGTGCTTAGTGCTGACGGTGCAGCCTTCGATCAACGGTAGGAGGTCGCGCTGCACCCCTTCGCGGGATACATCGCCACCAGAACCGCTGTCCTGACGCTTAGCGACTTTATCGATTTCATCAATAAAGACGATGCCGTTCTGTTCGACCAACTCCAGCGCACGGACTTTCAGCTCTTCCATGTTCAGTAGGTTGCCGGCTTCCTCATCGCAGATCTGCTTAAAGGCATCCGCAATTTTCATCTTACGCTTGGACTTTTTATCACCGCCCAGGTTGGCAAACATGTTCTGCAACTGGCTGGTCATCTCTTCCATACCTGGAGGTGTCATGATTTCTACACCGGCAGTATTCACCTGAGCGACATCAATCTCGATTTCTTTATCATCAAGGTCACCGTTGCGCAGCTTACGACGGAAAACCTGGCGCGCGGAGCTGTCTTCCTGCTTAGGTTCTTCAGTGGTGTCCCAGCTGGTGGTCGAGCGGGCCGGTGGCAGCAACACGTCGAGAATACGTTCTTCAGCGAGTTCTTCGGCTCGGGTGCGTACCTTTTTCATTTCCTGCTCACGCAGAAGCTTGATCCCAGTTTCGACTAAATCACGGATAATGGATTCTACGTCCTTACCCACGTAACCCACTTCAGTAAACTTGGTGGCTTCCACTTTGATAAAAGGCGCATTCGCAAGCTTAGCCAGACGGCGGGCAATCTCAGTTTTACCCACACCGGTCGGGCCAATCATCAGAATATTCTTTGGCGTGACTTCATCACGCAGCTCTGGCTCAAGCTGCATACGGCGCCAACGATTACGCAGGGCAATAGCCACAGAGCGTTTGGCATCATTCTGACCGATGATGTGTTGATCCAGTGCGTGGACGATTTCGCGAGGTGTCATCTGGCTCATGCATTTGCTCCTGAAGTGTCGCCGGTTACATCGCTCTCTTTCAGCGACTCAATGGTCAGGTTGGTATTGGTGAACACGCAGATTTCGCCAGCAATATTAAGGCTCTTCTCGACGATATCACGAGCGCCAAGCTCGGTGTTTTCCAACAAGGCACGAGCCGAAGCCAATGCATAATTACCACCTGATCCAACACCGATCAGGTCATCCTCGGGCTGCAGTACGTCGCCATTGCCGGTAATAATCAGAGAGGCGGTGTGGTCTGCCACGGCCAGAATAGCTTCGAGCTTGCGCAGAGCACGGTCTGAGCGCCACTCTTTTGCCAGCTCAACGGCTGCACGGGTCAACTGACCACCATGCTGCTGCAGCTGGGCTTCAAACTTTTCAAACAGGGTAAAAGCGTCAGCCGTGCCACCAGCGAAACCTGCGAGGACTTTACCGTCGTATAAGCGGCGGACTTTGCGGGCATTGCCTTTCATTACGGTATTGCCCAGTGAAACCTGACCGTCGCCTCCAATGACGACTTCGTCGCCACGGCGCACGGATACAATCGTTGTCATGACTCTGTACCTTGTGTCTCAGATGTAAATGATGTGTCGCTTTCGGTACAGATGGGGGCAGAAACCGGCATTTCAAGCAGAAGATCTGCCGGTAATAGTTAGACAGGTCTGCGCGCCTGGTCGATCGCGTTGCAGAGTAGCGCCAGGCCTTCCGTCGCCCGCGGGCCAGAACGCAGCAGCGCTGAGCTGTTTACCGGAATAAGGTGCCCCTCCCTGACAGCAGCGACGGATGGCCATTCGCTCCACAAAGCCTCTTTCGAGTTCACCACGTTCGTGTGGCTCGACATAATGATGACCTCAGGGTCGCGGGCAATCACACTCTCAAAAGCCACAACGGGGTAGTGTGACGGTGCTTTGCCAAACACATTGTCACCGCCGCAATCTTTGATCAGAGCATCGACCCAGCTGCCTTGCCCGACCGTGCGCAATGGCTCGTAAGATAACTGGTAAAAAACCCGGACAGGATCGGCATTGGCGAACTGACGCTTTAGTGCGCTGTAGCGGTCACGAAAACGACCTGCCGCTTCTTTCCCAGCCTGAGGTTCTCCAACGGCGCTACCCAAACGCTCCATATCATCAGCTACGGCATCCATCGTTTTGGGGTCGATGTAAAGAACATTCACCCCAAGCGCTTCAAGCTTCTGAAGATCAGATTCTTTATTGCCACTCTTCCATGCCACGACAATATCGGGCTGTAACGCGATAAGCGCCTCGATATTAATACCGGCGTAACTACCAATACGCGGAATAGCTTTTGCCGCTTCAGGGAAGTCTGCCCACTCGACGGTACCCACAACCCTTTTACCAAGACCCATTTCAAACAGCATCTCGGTCGAAGACGGGGACAGGGCAACGATTCGCTCTATCGGTTTCGATGCTACTGCGAAACACGCACACAGCATCAATGCGAAAGCAAAGAAGCAGCGGATCACCAATCCACACCTTTACGGGCTTTTATTCCCGCGCGATATGCGTGCTTCTCATCTTTTACTTCGCTGACGGTATCTGCCAGATCTCGTAGTTCTTTGATTGCGCCACGCCCGGTAACAACAACACTTTGATTTTCAGGACGATTACGGATGGCATTCAACACCTCTTCTTTATTGAGGTAATCGTAACCGAGCATATAAGTCAGCTCATCGAGCAGAACAACGTGGTACTGAGGGTCAGCAAGGTATTCCTTAGCGTGCGCCCAGACCTCTTCTGCTGCGGCAATATCAGACGTTCGGTCCTGAGTTTCCCAGGTAAAGCCTGTGCCCATGACGGCGAAAGGTACGCCATTATTCTCAAGCAGGTTTCTTTCACCACAGTCCCACTGCCCCTTAATAAACTGAACAACCGCCGCTTTGTATCCGTGGCCTACAGCGCGTGCAACCGTACCGAAGCCAGAGGTTGATTTACCTTTGCCATTGCCTGTTACCACGATCACGATACCGCGCTCTTCCGTCGCTTTCGCAATACTGGCATCAACCTTTTCTTTTTGTTTCTGCGCTTTCTTTTTATGGCGTTCCTGCTTCAACTCTTCTTCTGACTTCGACATTACCTGACCTCGTATATTTGATAATTTCTATTTTTAAAAAATGATCTGTGACAGCTGCCCTACTGAATGATATCCAACAGGGCGTCCATATCGATATGCTCTTCATAAATATCAGCGATACGTTCAATTTCACGTTCACGCAGTGCTTGCCAATCTTCTGCCGTTCCCGGTGAACCAGATACCCACTCAAGAATAAACTCACAGGTTTCCGGGTGGTCAAATAGGCCATGAACATAAGTCCCCATCACCTGGCCATCGCCAGATATGGCACCGTCAGTGTATGAATTTCCCTGCTGATCGGTCAGACAGCAAAAGGGAGTCTGCAGGCCTGCCCCTTCACTGATACCACAGTGAATTTCATACCCTTTGATCTTATTCCCGGAGTTACTCAGCACACCGTCTACGTTCTTAAGCTGCTTTTCTGCGGTGAGTCGAGTACTGACATCAAGTAAACCAAGACCTTCGGACTCTGTGATCGTGCCCTCGACCTGCTCCGGGTCAGAAATTTTCTGACCCAACATCTGAAAACCACCGCAGACACCGAGCACTTTGCCACCGTAGCGCAGGTGCTTAAGAATCTGTCGATCGAACCCCTGCTCCCTCAGGTAAGCCAGATCAGCCTGAACACTCTTACTGCCCGGAAGGATAATGAGGTCAGCGCCCGACAGATCACCACCAGCAGTGACATACTCAAGCACAACGCCAGAATGCTGAAGTAGCGGTTCAAAGTCGGTGTGATTGCTGATACGTGGCAGGACCGGCACCTTAATAACAATGCGCTGCTGGTCTGGCTGATTAAGATTTTCTTCATGCAGAGCCCGGTTTATTCCGTCTTCAGCATCAAGACGCAGATCCATAATGTACGGCAGTACTCCCAGTACAGGTTTCTGACTGTAGCCTTCCAGCCAGTCGAGGCCATCCTGAAGTAACTCGATCCGGCCGCGGAATTTATTGATCAGAAAGCCTTTAATTCTTGCCTGTTCACTGGCCGCAAGAATATTTACCGTACCTGTAAGATGCGCAAACACACCGCCGCGATCGATATCCGATATCAGAACGACAGGACAATCTACCGCCTCGGCAAAGCCCATGTTGGCAATATCATTTTTGCGAAGATTCACTTCTGCCGGGCTGCCTGCGCCCTCAACAATCACCACATCGTACTGTTCTTTGAGTCGCTGAAATGCCGCTAAGACATGGTCAAATGCGAGCTCTTTAATGTTGCCAAAACGTCGTGCGTCGAGCTCGCTGACGGCCTTACCATTAATAATGACCTGCGAGCGCATATCCGAATTCGGCTTCAACAATACCGGGTTGAAGTCCGTCGACAGAGGTAAACCACAGGCTTCGGCCTGAAGCGCCTGAGCCCGCCCGATTTCTCCGCCATCGTTCGTTACCGCACTGTTCAATGCCATGTTCTGAGGCTTAAATGGCGCCACCGAAATACCCCGGCGCTTAAGTATCCGACATAGCGCGGTCACACACAGGCTCTTGCCAGCATCAGACGTTGTGCCCTGAACCATCAGGCAGCCTTTTACCGGCAACGAAGTATGAGCATCAGCCATGAAGCAGTACTCCATTACGTTTTAATGCCAGTGGGCACCCGGAAACGACCAGAGTAACGTCATCGGCGATGGCGGCTACGGCCTGATTCAGCCACCCTGCCTCATCAGCGAACCGGCGGCTTAATTCACCAAGGGGAACAATGCCGCTCCCCACCTCATTGGTGACAATAAAAATATCCTGCCCTGGTACTTCCGAGGCTTTTTTCAGTGCGCTCAGCAATTCGGATTTTTCCTGCTCAAAGTCGGGCCAACGCTGTTCATTGCAGAGCCAGTTAGTGAGGTATAACGTCAGGCAGTCAATCAGGAGCGTTGACGACGACACACTCACGACCGAGGACAGCTCAAAAGGCTCCTCAACCAGCGCCCAGTGCGCCGGTCGATCTTTCTTGTGACGCTGAATGCGCGCCGCCATTTCGTCGTCTCCCGGTGTCGCTGTCGCCACATAGGTAATCTCAGCCCGCTCATTAGCAAGCTGTTCGGCATAACGACTTTTTCCGGATCGGGCTCCGCCCGTCACTAAGTGAATCAAGAGAAGCTCCCGCTCAGAGCCAGTAACGAGAGATAAATAGCCAGTTCACTGACCTGCTGAACTGCTCCTAAGGCATCGCCGGTAAACCCGCCAATCTGACGCTTAAGAAAGACATACGCAACGCCTGCCAACACGAGTAAGACCAACAGAATAATGAACGGGTTGTTGATAAACATAAGCGCGATTAAACCTGTGATTATCGCAATAGCCGTATCCGCACCCGAGCCTGACTCAGCCAAAGGCTTGGCTTTTGAGGTATCAACGTCAGAGACATAAGACATAGCAGCGATAAATACTGTCGGAATAATTCGACTCAAAGGATGCGCGACCAGAAGTGCCAGAACCGGGTTGATCAACTGGGATAAAACAACGAATTTCAGCGTAAGTGACACCCATAGAGCCGCAGCGCCGTACGTGCCGATGCGGGAGTCTTTCATAATGCTTAGCTTCTGCTCGCGGGTCCATCCGCCGCCCAGCCCATCACAGGTGTCTGCCAGACCATCTTCATGAAAGCAACCGGTAAGCAGCAGGCTGATTGCAATGGAAATCAAGACAGCAACATTCTGAGGAAAGACCAACATCAACAACCACAGAGCCGTCGCACACAGAGCGCCGATCAGCCATCCAACTGCCGGAAAATAACGGCTGGCGCGGTTAAGGCTCGCCTGACTGAACTCGACCGAGGCCGGTACCGGTATTCGCGTAAAAAAGGCCACGGCAATCCACCACAGGTTCAGCTGTTCACTCAACCTGTTCATACCGCAGTGACACCTGCATCATCAAAGCTCGCCATGTAATTGTAAAAAGACTGCGCCGACTGCAATAGCGGGTACGCCAGCGCTGCGCCGGTTCCTTCTCCCAGTCGCAATCCAAGATCCAGTAACGGCTTAGCATCGAGAGCCTCCAGGATCAGAGTGTGAGCCTGCTCTTCTGAGTGGTGACAGAAGACCATATAATCCCGTACCTGCGGGGCTATTCTGACCGCCGCCAGCGCCGCTACTGACGCGATAAATCCATCCACCATAATGACACATTGCTTCTCAGCCGCGGCCAACATAGCACCGGTGATCTGGACAATTTCGAAGCCACCGAGAGAAGCCAGAATATTCATCGTATCGTCAGGTTCAGGCGTCGACTGATGACGCTCGAGTGCCTCAGCGATGAGCGATTTTTTGCGTTCAAAGGCATCATCATCAATGCCTGTACCACGACCACAAGTCTCTTCGACTGAGCGCCCCAGAATAGCAGCGAGCACCGCCGATGCCGCCGACGTATTACCAATTCCCATCTCACCAAACGCAAAAACATTACTGCTTTCTGCGATTCGCTGACGCACTATTTCAGCCCCCAGTACTAGTCCTGATTCTGCGGTTTCGCGTGCCATTGCCGGCGCTTTAGCAATATTCTTAGTGCCCGCTCCCAGGCGCTGATTTATAACGCGGCTACTCTCAACGGCATTAAGGATGCCTGCATCAATAACGTACAAAGCCATGCTGGCAACCTGACAGAAACAGTTCACTGCCGCACCGCCATTAATAAAATTCTTAACCATCTGCTGCGTCACCGCAGGAGGCGCAATACTCACCCCCTCTTCTGCAATGCCATGATCTGCTGCAAATACCAACATGGCAGGCTTATGCAGTCGGATCTTTTCGACACCGGTGATCGCTGCCAGCTGAGCCGCTAATGATTCAAGCTGCCCCAGACTGCCGGGCGGCTTGGTTTTCATATCAATACGCTGCTGAATGGCAGCATCCCTTGAGCGGGACACCGGAGAAACGAAAAACATAACACCTGCCATCAACGACTCTGTCGTTGCTTAAGAATAATAAAAAAGAAAAGACTGCCGAGCGCGGATGTCACAATACCAACGGGCAGAACCTGATCCTGAAGTAAAGAGTGAGCCAGGACATCCACCCAGATCATAAAGGTCGCACCAACCAACAGAGACATCAGCAGTACCCGGTGTAACTGTCCGCCGACGAGCAGCCTCACAATATGTGGAATCATCAACCCAACAAATCCGATGCCGCCGACCTCTGCAACCAGAATCGCCGTTACTGCCGAGCACACCAGCAACATCCCCAACCGCAACTTATGTACAGGCACACCTAGCGTAGCGGCACTTTCTTCGCCCAGCTGCATCACGACGAGCCAGCGCGAAAATATGAAAAACAGACCACTGCCAAGCACCACAGCCAAAAGAGGCAAAATAAGATCAGCCCAGTTGCTGCCCGAAAAGCTGCCCATCAGCCAGAACAATAATGTAGCTGCAGTTTCTGGCGTTGAGTAATAAATCACAAGGCTGGTAAATGCACTGAGCATAAAAGAAACTGCCACCCCGGAAAGCAGCAGCTTTTCGACCTGAACCGCTGATTTCCCAGCAAGCGTCAACATCAGAAAAACAGACAGCGCTCCGCCCGCAAGCGCCCCGGTGGTCACGTTAAATACGACACTCAGGCCCGTCGCCGCCAGAAACCCAGAAAAGGCCCCAGTGAAAGCAGACATGGCCAGCACCGCACCTAGAGCGGCCCCGGATGAAATACCAAACAAATACGGATCAGCCAGCGGATTACGGGTTACTGATTGCAGAATAGCGCCAGTAATCGACAGACCAGCGCCCGTTAGTAAAGCCATAAAAATCCGCGGCAGGCGAATATCCGTAAGAATCTGCTGTTCGATCGGCGACAACGCACAATCATTCGTCCATGGACAGATAATGACGCCCTGAAAGACATTCAGAAGCGACAGATCAAAGGCGCCTTGTGCCGCCGCACCAATCACCGAAAGGCAAAGCACAGAAAAAGTTATTGCAACAGTTAACCCGTACGGCATTTTCATTCCCTGCGCTCTCCAGCTGATCCGGGAGCAATAGTCCGACTCGGAGGCATATCGTAGGCAATACGAATACGGCGTTCATGGGTATAAGTGTTACGGATCACAGCAACATCTGCGGCAACCTGAAATACATCCTGAATTAATTCGCTGGTAAGCACCTGGAAGGGTTCACCGTTGGCCACCAGCTGACCTTTATTCAATACCAGCAATTGATCACAGTAAGCCGCGGCCATGTTCAGATCATGAATGGTAAGAAGTACCGTAACACCCAATGACCGGACCAGGCTTAGCGTCTCTATCTGATGCTGAATATCGAGGTGGTTGGTAGGTTCGTCTAAAAGAAGAATCTGAGGTTGTTGTACCAGTGCGCGGGCGATCAACACCCGCTGCTTCTCTCCACCTGAAAGAGAGCCGAAATCACGATCAATAAAACGCGTCAGATCGAGGTCGGCTGCTATCCCTTCTATTAACCGGGTGTCATCTTTGCTGGTAAACGACAGCAGTGGCTTACGAGGCGTCAGGCCGGTTGCAAGAACTTCGCGCACGGTCACCTCGAAAGGCAGTGCCGATTCCTGCAGCACAACCGCGATTTTACAGGCTCGCTCGCGTCTGCTCATCAGGTGTACCGGGTGCCCGGCAATCATCACCTGCCCCGCCAGCGAGGCCGGTTGATCGTAGCGATGGCAATAGATTGCTCTGAGTAACGACGATTTACCTGCACCATTCGGCCCGACAATACCAACCAGGCTACCGCATTCCACAGCGAACGAAATATCCCGCAGAATAGCGTTCGTAGCTTTCGCACCGATAGTCAGCGATAAGTGCTCAACAGCGATATACGCGAGTTCAGCATCGCCAGAGGTGTAGCTGTTGTTTGAGGACTGATTCACCATGGGTATCCGCGCATCGGTACAAATATTGTCACGCTAATCGTCACATTATGGGCGGAATACGGATGATGGACGCACTTCGGGAACGCAGCCTAAGCCGCCCGAACAGAGAGCTCATCATCGAGTAACCCGCTCGATCATAGAAATTGGTTTGCACGTCCGGGAGGCAATCTGGCTGACAGTCGACCGGATAAAAGCCACTGTTTACAGTTGCGGGCACAGCCCCGGATTTTCACCGGGTTCCCCTCCTGAGACTGGCAAGACAAATTTGCCAGTCCGGACAGGGGTGGATTATCGCACAGAGGCGCCAGCGTTGCAGTAAACACGCGGATACCGGATACTTCGCGCCTTAATGATCACAGTTAACCACACCATACACAGACTACGGAAACGCTCATGATTGTCGCCAAAGATACGGTTGTTCAGCTGCATTACACCCTTAAAGATGCCGATGGCAAACAGATTGAGTCCACTGCGGGCCACGATCCGATTGCCTACCTGCAGGGCCACAACAACATGATCCCGGGCTTTGAAGAAGCTGTCGAAGGCAAGCAGGCCGGAGACAAGCTCGAAATCACTGTAACACCAGAAAATGGCTACGGTCACCGCGTTGAAGGTTCAGTGCAGCGCGTACCAGTCAAGCACCTTCAGGGCTCAAAGAAATGGAGCAAAGGCATGGTCGCTTCTGTACACACAGATCAGGGCGAGCGTCAGGTGACCATCGTAAAGGTCGGTCGTTTCATGGCAGACGTTGACACTAATCACCCATTTGCCGGAAAAACCTTACATTTTGACGTCGAGATTCTGGACGTTCGTGCAGCGACTGCAGAAGAGCTTGATCACGGCCACGCCCACGGCATTGGCGGGCATCAGCACTGATTCTGACTCAGATCACAAGTGGTGAGAGTAGCCGTCTGAGTGCGGTAGTATTTTAATATTGCTTCGGCTATTCTCGAACGAGTCTTTTGAAAATACCTGTAGGAGATTAAGGATGAATATCCGTCACCTGTTTACTGCCGCTGCCGCCACTCTGCTGGTTGCGTGTTCTTCTAACGAACCGGCACCTCAAGTTGCTGAGTGTGTCTTCGCCGATGGCAGCATGCAGCCTGCTCCTGCGTGGGTCTGTGGTGCCCCTGTTGATGGCGTCGACCTGACCGCCGTCGGTTACGCCGATAAATCTGCCGCTGGCGCAAACTTCATGAAGCAAATGGCAGCGACTGCCGCGCGCGTTGAACTTGCTCAGACCATGCAGGTAGAAGTTCAGAACATGATCAAACAGTACGCCGAAACCACGGGTACAGCGGACGACGAAACAGTTGATCAGGTAAACTCTGTGACAACCAAACAGATCACCAAGCAGACACTGACTGGCAGCAAGATCTTCCGTCAGATGCCTACGCCTAGCGGCGGCATGGTGGTTCTCGTTGGTCTCGACGCCGACACCGTTAACCAGTTGGCAGAAGAGGCCCTGAAAACCTCAATGAACAACGAGAAAGCTCTGTGGCAGAAGTTTCAGGCTCAGAAGTCTTTCGACGAAATGCGCGAAGAAATGCTGAACATGAACTGAGTCAGCTCAGCGTATGATATCCAGACCGGTACCGGGGTAACTCTGTACCGGTTTTTTGTTTTGGGGGAGATCCAATGAAACATCTTATCCGTTGCACCCTGATAGCCAGCGGTGTCGTCGCCAGCGCAGCTACTCTTTCTGTCGTCGCGAACCCAGGTATGAGCGATTACGAACGCTGGCGCGCCACGACTCAGCAAGAATTTCAGAGCTATCTCGACGAAAACGACAAAGCCTTTATCGGATTTCTGAAGCAGCGTTGGGAACCCGTCGATACCGAATCAGGCGAGGAAGAAGATAAGGCCCCAAAACCCACAAACATCCCAAAAGCACCGCCGATTTATTCGCCTGTTGATGCGCCAGAAGAGAAGCCTAAAGACATAGCAACCGAACCTACGCCAGTCGTAAGTGTGCCTGTTCCGACGCCAACGCACTTGCCCGACAACACAACGCCAGAGCAAACGCCGGTCAAAGTGGCACCCCAGCCACAAATTAAAGGCCCTGCCGCCAGTATTAACTTTTATGGTCACGCTTTACGCCTGCCCTACAACAAAGCCATGCCACGTGCATTTTCATCCAGGCCCTCCTCCGACGCTATAGCCTCAGCGTGGGAAGCGTTAGCACGGAGTGATTTCAAACCCGCCTTAGAGCAGCTCAATGCCACTAAGACGTCTCTGTCCCTCAGCGACTGGGCAACAGCACGGCTTGTATCAGACTACTCTGAGGCCGTAGCGGGAAATGCCGACAGCCGCATTATGTTGAGCTGGTTTATGCTCGTAAAACTTGGCTATGACGCCCGCCTTGCCTACAACGACCGCCTTTACCTGTTAATGCCTGCTGACGACGATGTGTATGGCGTCACCTATTTTACTCTCAGTGGTGAACGCTACTACGCCCTGCCACTCAATGGTGATGTACGAATCGCAGGAAAGGTCTACACCTACGGCAAGCAGCACGAGACAGCGTCACGTGCGGTGGCCTTCAAAATGCCTGAGCGCTTTAATGGTGCGGGAGATATCCGCAAGCGGACGCTCAGTTATGAGGAAGGCGAAGAAACAGTGAATGTTGTCGTCAGCTACCCAACGGAGCAGATCCGTTATCTGGATTCCATGCCCCAGCTGAACCTGCCACGCTATCCGATTCTGGATCTGCCCGCTGCGACACGGGCCGAGCTCACTAGACAACTGAAGCCATTGTTACAGGGGCACTCTGAAGAAGTCGCGGTAAACCGCCTGCTTAACTTTGTCCAGAACGCCTTTCAGTATCAGACCGACGAGCAGCAGTTTAATACTGAGAACTACCTGTTCCCACTTGAAACCCTGCACTATGCAGCCTCAGACTGCGAAGACAGAGCCGCACTGTTCTCGCTACTGGTGCACGACCTGCTGGGCCTGCCCGTCGTACTGTTGGATTATCCGGGGCATGTGGCCGCAGCCGTTGAATTTACAGGTCAGGTGAAAGGCAACGCAGTCGTTTATAATGGCCGCCAGTACACAGTCACTGACCCGACCTATATTAACGCGCGTGCAGGAATGACCATGCCGCAATTCGCCGGTCAGTCACCTGACGTAGTAGAAGTATTTTAAGGAGGCCTTCATGGCTTTGCAGATCGCCATTGTTCCTGTCACTGCTTTTGAGCAGAACTGCACTGTTCTGATGTGTGACAACACCAAAGAAGCCGCCATCGTAGACCCCGGCGGTGAAATTAATAAAATCAAAGCGCAGATTGAGAAAATGGGGGCGACCCCCACCAAAATTCTGCTGACGCATGCACACATTGACCATGCTGGAGGCACCGCAGTCTTAGCGCGCGACCTCGGCCTCCCTATTATTGGTCCTCATAAGGAAGACGACTTCTGGATTCAATCGTTGCCGCAGCAATCTATGATGTTCGGATTTCCCAACGTTGAGTCATTTACGCCGGATCAATGGCTGAACGATGGCGATACGGTCACAGTGGGTGACGTGACACTTGAGGTTATCCATGCGCCCGGCCACACACCAGGGCATGTTGTCTTCTTCGATAAAGACAGCAAAAAAGCCTTAGTCGGCGACGTTATTTTTAACGGGTCGATTGGTCGTACTGACTTTCCAAAAGGAAATTTCGACGAACTGGTTTCGTCCATCCGCGAGAAGCTGTTTCCGCTGGGCGACGATATTGAATTTATTTGTGGGCACGGCCCGAATTCAACCTTCGGCCACGAACGTCAGCACAATCCTTTTGTCTCTGACCATCGCGGCTAAGTACTTATCTTTATTCAGGGCGACGTTGCTGCAGGTTTCTTCCTGAGCTCCGAAGTCTGAATAGCCGCCAGTTTCTGAACTCGCTGGCGGCTTTCTTCCAATGCGATATCCATTTGTTCGTCATACATCTCCAACCAGGTACGCGAGCCCGGCATCATTTTCGCGAGATCACGCATCCCCTGTTTTAACGCACTGAGATGCGTCTGATAGCTCTGCTCCTGATCGAGAAGAATTTCTTTAAAGCCAGACGCCTGACTGGTGTCCATAATCATACGGTATTGCACCAGTGATTTTTCAAACGCCGCCATCTGAATGCGCAACGCTTCATTTTCTTTTGTCACCAGTTCCAGCTCTGCGGCCTTAGCGTAGGCGACGTCTTCTTTCAGTAACGAAACAATGCCCAATGTAGACAACGCTGATAACCCAACGACCGAGAGCACAATAAGTACAATCACAACCTTTCGATTGAAAGACACCGTTCGCTCCAGCAGCGCGATACGCTGCCCCTCACTGAGATCAAACTCTTTTTCGTCTTCCATTGGAGGCTCCATAACCCAACTGCTTTACCTGACTTTTAAGCATAGCAGCCGCTGGAAGAATTGCCCGGCATGGGCTAACTGACCCCGATAGGTCATCCAGACAGAGCACTCACACAACCCGCCGGAGGTAACGGCCAAGCGTTGATTGAAATTGTTTAAACCAGCGCTCTGCACTCTCTGACTGAGATGTACCGGGGGCGAAGTGAAAGTCACCAACAAGAGTATCAATACGAAACGACCAGGACTTCTGACCAGCCACCAGCCTTATCTGTTCGGGCTGACTTGTATCGTAGAAAAATTCTCCGTCGTCAGCCTCGAACAGAGCGCTGAACATCAGCTTCCCTGTTCTATGAATATCGCGAGAGTGGCGGACGACGAACTCATCGCCCTCAAGCTCGCCGATGTCCGTAATAAACTCTTCCGCTGATCTGTTTAACACAGCACCCATGTAATCACCCGCAAGGATAAGCGCTCCCTGTAATTCGCGGCTGGCACCGGTCGTCAGGTCTTCTTCACCGATCAATTCCAGACCGACGAATAAACCCGGCACACTGTTTAACAAGCGCCAGTCTTCAACATAGGCGCCGCTTGGCGCGAACTCCATCATGCAATTGCCCACACGCCTTAGCTCTGCGGGCTCGGGCCAACGGTTTTCACTCAGCGAAGACACGCCTCCCTGCCAGTCGAGCAGGTTATGTTGCCAGACACTGTGCGCGTACCAGCCTTCGTAATCCGCCTTATTTTCAGGCTCCGCCTGCTGTTCGTATTCGAGTGGCAAACGTAGATCTATCGTCAGCGCTCCAGACTGAAGCCAGAACACCCGTGTGTCTGTATCAGTTAACCCATTAGCAAAACTGATGCACCGCCGCCTGAAAGCACCGCACATCCACTCAGGAACCGAGTTCCTTGGCCAGACGGCGCCCTGCCCGCAAGCGATATCCACCAGGCTTTCTATCCATCGTTTCCGTTTCATGAAGCCTGCTCCTTGCGGCCAAAGCCAAGGTCGGGTTGTGTTTCAGGACGTTCTATTTCGCCCAGCCGTAGTCGCTTCTGAAGGTAGTCAAATGTATCGATGGTCTGAGCGTACAAGTGATCACCGCACCTGACCGGCTGATACTGTTTCTCAGCCCCTTCACAAGGGGCCATCACAGGCTCGATGACCGTATCGTAATCGCAGGTACAGAAGAGCGGGAATGCGTAACGCTCCTCTTTCACTTTACGCACCCTGTGAGTCGTTGCTCTAAAATGGCCGTTACTCAGTATTTCCATCATGTCGCCAATATTAACGACAAAACATCCGGGGATGACGGGAGCATCAATCCAGCGCCCTTCACCATTCAACACTTCAAGGCCATCGGCGGTGGGTAGCAGTAAGGTGAAGCATTCGTAATCCGTATGCGCACCAATGCCCTGGGTGTCTTGCACGCCCGGGTCGTAAGGGTAATGAATCAAGCGCAATTGATTCGGTGGACGAATCAGCTTGCCATCGAAGAAGGTCTCCTCCTGCCCTAGTGCAAGAGCAAAGCCCCTGAACAGAACCTTTGCGAGCTCGGTTCCGTGGCCGTAGTAACAACTCACTTTCGCTTTGAAATCGGCATCGTCTGGCCAGAGCGTTGGGCCAAGCATCGGCCTCCGATACCTGAGATCACTCAGGTCGTAGTTAACATCATACGCCTCTTTATGATCCCGGGGTTTATTCACGTCTGAACTTGAGCCCGGGCTATAGAAGACTTCTTCGCCCTCTGGAACGTAACCACTGTGGTTCTGCGACAAACCGATGTAATTCTGCATCTTCTGTTCGTATGGCTGAGCAAAATACTGCTTTGCAGACGCGACCAGATCGTCGGTCGCTGTCCCGGGAATCCGATGCCCGCAGACATAGAAAAAACCAACGTCTCTTGCGGCATCGTGGATATTATCTGCAACCGCCTGACGCTCAGCAGGCACAGCGGAGTACAAACCTGAAATATCAATCACAGGGATGGATGAGAATCGACGGAGGGGTGTTTGCTTGTGTGGGTTGGTGCGGCTTTGCATATCAGTCTCCCATAGGCTTCAGGATGACTGGCCGTCCAGTGGTGTTCAGCAGAATGCTGGCCGGGCCGTCCCGACTGCATTTCAGAGTATCAAATCAGTAGGCTCAGAGACCAGAGCGCAAAGTGGTCAGTAAGCGCTTACAGAGGGTGGCTAACGAAAAGATGGATACAGAAGAAATAGCAGGCACAAAAAAGCCCGCAGAAGCGCACTGCTGTCCCACAGTTTTGGG
>NZ_DDKU01000092.1:10805-11015 GCF_002339775.1 Thalassolituus sp. UBA2590 | reverse complement strand
GGTCTGGGTAACCGGCAGACGGTCGTCGATCCAGGCCATGATTTTATTGGTGTTCTGGCTCATTACGCGTTCTCCTCATCAACACCGACCACGACTACGTTGTCGCTCTCGAACATGTAGGCAGGGACAACCAGGTTGTCAGACGCCGGAGAACCACCGTATACACGGCCAGACAGGTCGAAGCGTGAACCGTGACATGGGCAGAACCAA